>JAPLTZ010000116.1 GCA_026397895.1 Verrucomicrobiota bacterium
ACGCCGAGTTCGGCGAGCGATTCCGGCACGCCGTCGCCGGTCGCGGCGGAGATGGCCACAGCGTTGGGATGGCGTTCGAGATAATGCGGCAACAATTCACGGCTGCTGTGGAGACGGTCAATCTTGTTGAAGACCATCAGCACGGGCTTGTCCGCCGCGCCGATCTCGGCGAGGACGGAGTTTACCGCCTGAATCTGCTCCTTGGCGAGCGGATGGCTGATGTCCACGACGTGCAGCAGCAGGTCGGCCTGCACGACTTCCTCCAGCGTGGCCTTGAAAGCTTCGACGAGGCCGTGCGGGAGTTTGCGGATGAAGCCCACGGTGTCGGAGAGCAACACGTTCTGGTTCGTCGGCAGGCGCAGGCGGCGCGTCGTCGGGTCGAGCGTGGCAAAGAGTTTGTCTTCGGCGAGAACGTTCGCGCCGGTGAGCTTGTTGAGCAGGGTGGACTTGCCGGCGTTCGTGTAGCCGACGATGGACGCGAGCGGCCATTGCGCGCGCTGCCGTCCGCTGCGTTGCGTCGCGCGCTGCCGTCCGCTGCGTTGCGTCTCGCGCTGGCGGCGGACTTTGTCGAGCTCCTCGGCGATCTTGTCGATGCGCTCGGAAATCTTGCGGCGGTCGGCTTCGAGCTGGGATTCGCCTTCGCCGCCGATGCTGCCGGTCGAGCCGCGCTGGCGCGACAAGTGCCCCCAGAATTTCGTGAGGCGCGGCAGGAGATATTTGAGCTGCGCGAGTTCGATCTGCATCTTGCCTTCGCGCGTGCGGGCGCGCTGGGCGAAGATGTCGAGGATGAGCGCGGTGCGGTCGAGGATGCGGGCGTTGAAAATCTTTTCGAGGTTGCGCGTCTGCGCGGGCGTGAGTTCGTCGTCGAAGATGATGGTGTCCACCTTGTTCGCCTTGCAGTGGGCGGCGAATTCGCCGGCCTTGCCCTTGCCGATGAACGTGGCGGCCACAGGCGAATCAAGCTTCTGCGTGCCGTCGCCGACAATCTCCGCGCCGGCGGTGGCGGCGAGTTCGGCAAGTTCGTCCAGCGACTCGCGCGTTTCGCCGGCCAGCCGGGACTTGATGTCCAGTCCGACGAGGAAGACGCGCGCGATGCGTTGGTTAAGGTTTGAAATCAGTGCCTTCAATCAGTCCGGGGACAATACCACGAATGGTCGCCGGGACAATTCTTTAGAGTGGATTTGGCGCGAATTTCTGCGAAACTGCGCGCGCTATGACTCCGCTCCTGAAACTTTTGCTCGAAGGCGGCAGCCTGAACACCGCGCAGTTGGCGCAGATCCTCAAGCTGACCGAAGCCGAATTGAACGCCCAGCTCGACGCCCTCAAAAAGGACGGCGTGCTGCTGGGCTTCCGGCCCGTGCTCAACCTCTCGCACGAGGACACCGGCGTCGTCCGCGCCGTCATCGAAGTGCGCATCACGCCCGAGCGCGGCGGCGGCTTCAACCGCCTGGCCGAGCGCATCAGCAAGTTCGACGAGGTGGAATCCTGCTACCTCATGTCCGGCGGCTACGACCTGCTGGTGTTCGTCAACGGCGCGAGCCTGCAAAAGGTCGCGGCGTTCGTCTCGGAAAAACTCTCGACCATCGAGGGCGTGCTCTCCACGGCCACGCATTTCATGCTGCGCTCCTACAAGGAACATGGCTTCCTGCTCGGCGGCAAAGTCGAGGAAACGGAACGGCTCAAGGTCGCACCGTGAAATTTTTTTGGGAACAACTCAATCAGCGCAATCGCTGAATTGGATGTAAACCAGATTTGGGCTATGCCACTTTCACTAACAGACTCGCGATGGAATGAACTGCGGAGCAGCTATGGCGACACAGAAGATGTCGTCACTTGGCTGACCGAAGCTCAAAAGGAAGGTGGCTTGTCTGGTGAGCGACTTGGTGACCTTATTAATGAGGTGCAACACCAAGGAGACACATCTACTGCGATGTATGCTGTGGCTACTCATCTTATCGAACTTGCGCGACGAGCATCGCAGCAAGACGCGCTTACTTTGCTTACACACGCAGGTGTCATTTACGCGAATTCGAGCAGTCCCAAAGCTGTTCCTTGCCCTGCATTTTTGCTCGATGATTTCAAATCTTCCGCTTCGGATGGTGCAAAGATACTCGCCCCGCTTCTTCCGCTAGCGACGGATTTTGATGCTTACAAATGGGCCGTCGCTGGCCTCGCTGGCTTTTTAGGACATCATAGCTTTGCACGGTTTCTCGATGGTTTGGATCTTTACGAGGGACAATTCCATCATGCTTTACTGGACGAACCATTCCCACCAGAGACTTGATGTTTTCCTTTTCAAATTAATTTCACATGGACCAGTCACGTTTCATCGCCAAGCACGTCGTCAACCTGCCCAAGTCAGGCATCCGCGATTTCTTTGACATCGTCGCCAAGATGAAGGACGCCATCTCGCTCGGCGTCGGCGAACCGGATTTCGACACGCCCTGGCACATCCGCGAGGCCGGCATCTACGCGCTCGAAAAGGGCAAGACACATTACACGTCCAACCTCGGCCTCATCGAACTGCGCCGCGCCATCAACAAATACGTCGAGCAGAATTTCAACGTCAGCTACGCGCCGGAAAACGAGGTCATCATCACCGTCGGCGTCAGCGAGGGCCTCGACCTCGCCTGCCGCGCGCTCATCAATCCCGGCGACAAGGTGATGTATCACCAACCGTGTTACGTCAGCTATTCGCCGAGCATCACGCTCGCGCACGGCATCCCCGTGCCCGTGCCGACGTTTGCGAAGGACGGCTTCGCGCTGACCGTGGACGCGCTCCGCGCCGCGTGGCAGCCGGGTTGCAAAATTCTGATGCTCAACCTGCCGTGCAATCCCACCGGCGGCACGTGCGACCGCACGCAGATCGAGGCCATCGCGAAGTTCGCGATTGAAAAAGATTTGATCGTGTTGAGCGACGAAATTTATTCCGAGCTGAC
>JAPLTZ010000102.1 GCA_026397895.1 Verrucomicrobiota bacterium
ATTTCCGGGTGGCGTCGGGCGGGCCTTGCTCACGGACGAGCGCTGGCGTGCCCAGCGCGAATTCTCGCGCCAGCAGCTCGCGCAGAGCCTTTGGCAGGTTGGTCATCGTGTCCCAACTGGTTACGCGTTGGACCCAGAGCCAGTCCATGAGTTGCTTGACGCGGTATACGGGCTCTTGCCACGCGATGAACCGGGTTTCCAGTTCTTCGCGGGTGAATGATTTGATGTCAGGCAGCACGGAGAGATTCTATTGGTTTGCGGCGGCTTGGCGAATGCGAAAAAGGACGGCGGTAAGGCCGTCCTTTTCGGTGGGAAGCAGTTGCGCTTGGGTTTACTTCGTCAGGTAATACTTCTCGGTGTATTCCTGCACCATGCGCCAGGTGTTGAACTGCGGCACGAGCGTGACCATGGCGCGGCGGATTTTCTTGATCCATTCGCGCGGCACGCCCTGGGCGTCGCGGTTGAAGAAGCAGGGGATGACTTCCTCGGTGAGCGCCTTGTAGAGGTTGGCGCTGTCCACGCGATCCTGCTCCTCGATGTTGGCGGCGTGCGAATCGTCGCCGATGGCGAAGCCGTTGGTGCCGTCGTAGCCTTCGCGCCACCAGCCGTCGAGAATGCTCAGGTTCAGGCAGCCGTGGCTGCCGGCCTTCATGCCACTGGTGCCGGAGGCTTCGAGCGGACGGCGCGGGTTGTTCAGCCACACGTCGCAGCCGGAAACCATCTGGCGCGCGACGTGGACATCGTAATTCTCGATGAACACGAGGTGGCCTTGCAGGTCGCTGAATTTCGAGAGGTGAATGATGTGCTGGATGTAACGCTTGCCCTCGTCGTCGCGCGGGTGGGCTTTGCCGGCAAAGATGAACTGCACGGGGCGCTGCTTGTCGCGGGCGAGTTTGACGATGTTTTCCATCTGCTGGAAAATCAGCGGGGCGCGCTTGTAGGTGGCGAAGCGGCGGGCGAAGCCGATGGTGAGCGCGTCGGGATTCAGCAACTGGTCGAAGGCGATGAAATCCTCGTGGGTCACGCGCTGCTGTTGCAGCAGCAATCGGCGGCGCGAAAACTCGATCAGCTCGCGGCGCAGGCGGTAGCGCGTCGCCCAGATTTCCTCGTCGCTCAAGAAAGCGGGGTCGGCCATCTTCTTCCAAAACTCCGGGGAGTTGACTTCGCTGGTCCAGTCGTGGCCGGGTTTGGGCGAGGCTTTGCCGTTGAGCTTGTGCCGCCAGTAATTGCGGACGGTGCCCTTCATCCAGCCGAGGACGTGAACGCCGTTGGTGATGTGGCCGATGGGGACTTCCGCCACGGTCTTGCCGGGGTAGAGCACCTGCCACATCTCGCGGCTGACCTGGCCGTGCAGTTCGCTCACGCCGTTGGCGGCACGGGAGAGCTTGAGCGCGAGCACGGTCATGCAGAACGGCTCGTTGGCGTCGTCGGGGTTCACGCGGCCCAGCGCCATGAGCTTGGGATGGGTGAGCTTGAGCGAGTCGCGGAATTTCGACGCCGCGTAATCCACCAGTTCGCTGCGGAAACGGTCGTGGCCCGCTTCGACGGGCGTGTGCGTGGTGAACAGACATTCGTGTTTGGTCGCGTCGAACGCCTGCTTGAAGGTCTGGCCGGCGACGAGTTTTTCCCGGATCAATTCCAGCGTGAGAAACGCCGCGTGGCCCTCGTTCATGTGGAACGTGGAAGGCTCGTGGCCCAAGGCGCGCAGCAGGCGCACGCCGCCGACGCCCAGCAGAATCTCCTGCATGATGCGCGTGGTGCTGTCGCCGCCGTAAACGCGGAGGGTGAGATCGCGGAAATGCGGCTCGTTCTCCGGGCGGTTGGCGTCCAGCAGATAGACCGGCACGCGCCCGACGTTGACGCGCCAGGCCTGCACCACCACGTCGGCCATGCCGATGCGGACGGTGACGGTGAGCGGTTCGCCTTGGGCGTTCACCACCTGTTCCAGCGGGAGATTCTTGGGGTTGAGCTTGGCGTAGAACTCGGTCTGCCAGTTGTTCGCGTCGAACGCCTGCTGGAAATAACCTTCGCGGTAGAACAGGCTGATGCCGACAAAGCCGAGATCAAGGTCGCTGGCGGATTTGGCGTGGTCGCCGGCCAGAATACCGAGGCCGCCCGCCGCGATGGGCAGGGTTTCGTGAAAGCCGAACTCGGCGGAGAAGTAGGCGACGGGATTTTTGTGCAACGCTGCGGCGTGGTGTCGGCCCCAAGTGCCTTTGTCGTTTAGGTAGGCCTCGAAATCATGCAGCACCTCGCGGACGCGGGCGGCGAAGGCGGGGTTCTGGAGCCGCACGCGCAGTTCGTATTCCGAGACTTCGTGCAGGATGGCGACGGCGTTGTGGTAGAGATTCTGCCAGCTCCGCGGCGACAATTCCTGAAAAATCTCCTGCGCGCCCTGGTTCCAGGTCCACCAGAGATTGCGGGCCACGCGGTTCAAGCCGGTTACCAGCTCGTTAAGTTCAGTCACGGACAATGGTTCATGCTTCATGGGATTCGAGACGAAGTGGGGTTCTTACTTCCTTCCGACGGCGAGACGTTAAACACCAGCCGGCGGCGCCGCAATGACATTTTCATGTGGTTTCACCAAGCCGAAGCGCGGGGCGGGATAAAAGATTATTAATTTCCGCGCGCATGATTTTCTCATCCTGGGTTGCTAACAATGACGGCGTTATCTAATCTCAAAAAAATTATGGAAAAAGTCGTCATCATCGGAACGGGTTGCGCAGGACTCACCGCCGCGCTTTACACCGCGCGCGCCAGTCTCGCTCCGCTCGTCCTCACTGGCCGGCAGCCCGGCGGACTGCTCACCACCACGACCATCGTGGAAAATTTCCCCGGCTTTCCCGACGGCGTCGATGGCTACGAGCTGGTGACCCGCATGCAGAAACAGGCGGAGAAGTTCGGTGCGCGCGTGCAGTTCGCTACCGTGGACGCCGTAGATTTCTCCCAACGCCCGTTCGTGCTGACCGTGGACGGCGAGCGTGTGGAAACGGAGTCTGTCATCATCGCCAGCGGCGCGGGTCACCGGCATATCGGTCTGGAAAGCGAACACAAGCTGGAGAACAAGGGCGTGACCTATTGCGCCACCTGCGACGGCGCGCTGCCCATGTTCCGCAACCAGCCGCTCGTCGTCGTCGGCGGCGGGGATTCCGCGTGCGAGGAGGCCAACTATCTGACGCGCTTCGGCTCGGTGGTTTATCTGATTCATCGCCGCGACATGTTGCGCGCCTCCAAGGTGATGGCTGAGCGCACGCTGGCGAATCCGAAAATCAAGCCCATCTGGAACTCCGTTGTCACCGAAGTGCTGGACGTGAAGCAGGACAAGGTCACCGGCGTGCGCGTGAGGGACGTGAACACCGGCGCGGAACGTGTCGTGGATTGCGCCGGGTTGTTCGTCGCCATCGGGCATGTGCCGAACACGCAAATCTTCAAGGGCATCGTGGAAATGGATGACGCGGGCTACATCAAGCGCACGGTCGGCACGGCGACGAATGTGCCGGGCGTGTTTGTGGCGGGCGATTGTTCCGACCACGTCTACCGTCAGGCCATCACGGCGGCGGGGCTTGGCTGCGCGGCGGCGATTGAAGCAGAGCGATACTTGGCCGGGCTGTGCGGATAATTTCCGCGAAGTCAAATCAGCGCCAGTGCGCCCAGCGCGACGGCGATGAGCCAGATTATCAGAACGGCGCGATGGTTTGACATTCCCCGCCGCACGAGGCGGTGCGAGAAGCGCAGAATCACCACCCACGTGAGATCGCCGAGCGGCACGGCGAGAATCAGAAGTGGCGTGAGCACCGCCAGAGTGCGCGGATTTTCCGGCGTATAGAAATGCGGCAGAATCGCCAGCACCGCGAGCAGGTAGCCGGTGAGATGGCTGCCGGCGTCGCCGAGGAACGTGGTGGCTTTCGGGAAATTAAATGGCAGGAAGCCGAGCAATGCGCCGCAGGTCAGCAACGCGAGCAGCGCCACGAGATATTGCCCGTCCACCGCCGCGAGCACGCCGAAATACCACGCGCCAATCGCCCCCAATCCGGCGCAGAGGCCGTTCATGTTGTCCATGAAGTTGAAAGCGTTGGTCACGGTGAGAATCCAGAAAATCGTCACGGCGTAGCTGAAGACGACGCTGGGCACAAAGAGGGTGACGCGCACGCCCGCCGCCGCAACGACGAGGGCGATGAGGAATTGTCCGATGAACTTCAGCGCGGGGCGCAGCTCGTGTTTGTCATCCAGCCAGCCAAGGAAAGTCATGCCGACCGCGCCGAGAAGGATGGCGGCCAATTCAACCCCGCGCCGTTCGAGGCCGTGACTCAACGCAAAGTCGGCGCTGGGAAATGTTGCCAGCTTCAGCCCCAAAACCAGCGCGCCGCCGAGCAGGGGAACGATCAAGCCCGTCAGCACCGCCAAGCCGCCGGCCAGCGGAACGGGGGTGTGATGGATTTTGCGGTGCCCGGGATCGTCCACCAAGCCCGTGCGCCGGCACCAAGCGCGCCACAGCGGCAGCGTCAAGGCCGTGGTCAGTGCGGCGCTGACAAAAGCCAGGAGATAGACGTTGAACGGAAAGCTCAAAGTGGAAAATGGCGTTGTAACCCGCCCGGCCGCCTACAGATTTCGGATGCTGCTGCCCTTGGCCGGCGTGATGCGATACAGGCCGGCGGGGTTGGTTTCGATGACGCCATCGTTGAGCAGGCCGGCCAACGCGGAGGTGGCCCACTGCGGGTTCTCCTCGAATTCCTGGCGGCTGACGGCGCGGCGGCTGATTTCCTTCCGCGAATACCAGGATTCCGGAGTGGCCTGCATGAATTGTAAAACGACTAATCCTTCGGACGTCATAGCGGGATTAACCTACGCGCGGGCCGGCTGGTTGAACAGGGAATTCAATAGGCGAATATTGTTCCCTCATGGCTGATGGGAACAAACTGGTTGTTGCCGGCGTATTGCAGTTCCACCGCCGAATTTTGTCCGCCTGTAAGCAGGCCTGCGGTGCCGACGGTCGTGGTCCGTTGCGCGGCGGAAAGTGTGTAGATACCGCCCGCGGCGTTAAAGCCGACGCCTGCGACCAGTCGACCACCATCCACGGATGAAGCCAAAGCTGCCCAACCGCGGACACCGGAGGCGGTGGCCTTCCAAGTGATGCCGCCGTTGCTGGAGGTGTAAATAAGGCCGTCTGTGACGCAGGCGACGACCTTGCTGCCATCGCCAGAGATGGCGATGGCGGACCAATTAGTTGAGGGCGCGCTGGTTGTTGTCCAGCTCACTCCGGCATCGGTGGACATGTAAATCGGGCCGGGCTGAACAGCGGCAAGAAGTCTGGCGCCGTCGGCGGAAACCGCCACGGCGGACCAGTTAGCGCTGGAACTGTGGGGGTTGAAGGTCGTCCACGTCGCGCCGTAATCGGTGGAGAGGGCGAGCGTGCCGAGCAATTGCCCCGCGAGCAGTGTGCTACCATCGGCGGATGAGGCGAGCGATTGCCAATTGCCGCCGGTTACGGGGATGAGCGACCAACTCAAGCCGGAAGTGCTGGAGATGAAAATGCCGCCGGCAAAATTATCACCAATCGCCGCTGCTAATCTTGTTCCGTCCGCCGAAGATGCGACGCAAGTCCAGATAGAGTTCGTCGTGCGCGATGTCCAAAATGCACCAGAATCTGTGGAAGTGTAGATCGCGCCGCCGAAGACGGTGGCGACCAGCTTGGTGCCATCAGCGGAGGAGGCGAGGGCGGTCCAGTTGCGTGATGACGTGCCGCTGGCAAGCGTCCAAGTATTGCCGGAATTCGTCGAGGTGTAGATGCCGCCAGCGTAGGCGGCGGCCACGAGCTTGCCACCATCCGAGGAGGAGGCAATTGAATGCCAGTATGAGTTCGGCGCGGAAGTGATTTGCCAATTTGTCGTGCTGCTGCTGATCACGGTGAAATTCCCGGCGAGGATGGACTGCCCGGCGTTCTGCGCGACCTTCCAGCCGCCGCTGCCGCCGCCGGCCACGCGGATGACATCGCCGATGTTCAGGCTCGCGGACAACGGCAGCGTCAGCGTCACCGGCTGCGAATTCGTCAGGATGTAGCCGTAATGACTCTCCATCTGCTTCGTCGTGCCGGCGACCAGCTGCCACGCCAGCACGCCCACGCCGCTGCCGACCAGCACCGGCACGCCGTCCAGCGTCATGCCCACGCCGTTCGTGTTCGCGGCGTTTGTCGTCACGATGCGCACGCCGCCGCCGGCGCGGAGGTTGAACTGGTTGCTCGCCGTGGAACTGAAATCGGCAGGCTGCGAATCCGCCCAGACGAACGCGCCCGGATGCGCGGCCTTGGCGCGCTGGCCGGCGGCGAAGCTGTAATCGCCCTGCGCGTAATTGCCGCTGCCGCCGGGCACGGTGGAATAATTCCCGCCGTTGGTGTTGCCGCCGCCGCCGCCGATGACCGCCCCCGCGCTGCCCGCCGCCGCGAAATTGTTCGATGCCCCGCCGGTCACGTTGGGCGCGCCGGCCGTCGGTTCGAGCCGCAGGGCGCGGACGTTGTTCACGCGGAACTCCACCGGCTGATTGTCGCGCGTGCCGAGGAAGCCGCCGTTCGTGGGGCTGATGCCGCTGTTGCCGCCGGTCTGCCAGAATCCGTTTGTGTCCACGCCGTTCAACGTGATGGCGTTCACGTTGGTCAGGCCCGTGCCGTTGCCGGTGAAACTGTTCGCGGTGTTGTTGAACGTCACGGCGGCGGTGTAAGCGCCGGCCAGATTGGTGCCGGCCAGCGTGCCGGTGATATTGCCGGCGGTGATGGCGTAGGGCGTGGCGGTGATTTTCTGGCGCGGGGCGAGCGTGACGAACGCGCCGCTGCCGTTGGTGCGGACGCCGATTTCCAGCCAGCGCGCCGCGCCGGGGAAGTTCGCGCCGAAATCGAGCGTCGCGGTGAACAGCCCGTTGCTGACGGCGGTCGCGGAGTTGGTGAGCGCCGCGCCGACCTGCCCGACGCCGTTGCTGACGCTGAACAGGGCGAAGGTCAGATCGTAAGCGCCGTTGGCGGGATTCGTGCCGTCATTGAGCCGGCCTTGATAGGTGAAGGCCGTCCCTTGGGCGCGGGCGGTGATGCCGCCGGCAAGCCACAGCGAAATCAAAACAGTTTGGAAGAGGCGGGAACGACTCATGTGGAATCACTTTACGATGCCAGGCGGCTTGCAGCAAGCGTCAGAGTTGTGCGGCCGGGCAGGGGGGTGTCGCGCGGATGGCTTGAATCGAAACCACATGAATGTGCGGTAACAATCTCCGGTCACTTTCTTACTCTTGTTGCGTGACCCAATCAACGCAACAGCCCAGCGGATGCCTGCCGGATGCGGCGGCGTGTCGCGCGCGAAAGTTTGGCAGCTTTGCGGCGTTCGCAGAGTGTCTGACGGAAGTATCCGAGGATTGCGCCTATGCGGTGGCGGCGGGAGAGAGAAAACTTTGTTTCCACCCGGAGTGCGCGGCCATCGTCGTCCGCACGAATGAGAGTCTGATTTTGGTTGGGAAGTGACGTTCCGCTGGCGGACTGCGCGCGCGGAAGCCGAGTTTAGGCTTTTCTTCGATGGGGTTGTCTTTATCTTCTGCGTCCCTGATTTATTTGAACAATGGACGCAGCACACATAAGAAATTTCAGCATCATCGCCCACATTGACCACGGGAAGACGACGCTCTCCGACCGCCTCCTGCACCGCACCGGCACCATCGCCACGCGCGACATGTCGGCGCAGTTGCTCGACTCGATGGACCTTGAACGCGAGCGTGGCATCACCATCAAGGCGCATCCGGTGACGATGCTTTACAAGGCGAAGAACGGCGAGACTTACGAGCTGAACCTGATTGATACGCCGGGTCACGTGGACTTTTCCTACGAGGTGTCGCGCAGCTTGAGCGCGTGCGAGGGGGCGCTGCTCATCGTGGACGCGGCGCAGGGTGTGGAGGCGCAGACGGTGGCGAACGTGCATCTGGCGATGAAGCAGGAGCTGACGATCATCCCGATCATCAACAAGATTGACCTGCCGCACGCGGATGTGCCGCTGGCGCGGCAGCAGTTGGAGGATATTCTGGCGATTCCCAGCGAGACGGCGATCCCGGCGAGCGCGAAGGAAGGCATCGGCATCGAGGAGATTCTCGAAGCGATCGTGGAGCGGATTCCGCCGCCGAAGCCGACGGGTTGCGCGTCCATGCAGGCGCTGGGGTTTGATTCGTATTTCGACACTTACAAGGGCGTGGTCACGCATGTGCGCGTCTTCAACGGCGAATTGAAGGCAGGCATGCAGGTGAAGCTTTTGCACTCGGGCAAGAACGTGGAGGTGAAGGAGGTCGGCAGTTTCAATCCGAAGCCTTACACGCGCGATCGGCTGGAGGTCGGCGAAACGGGGTATTTCACGGCGAACATCAAGAGCGCGAAGGAAGTGAAGATGGGCGACACGATCACGGATGCGCGGAATCCGTCGCCGACGTTGCCGGGCTTCAAGGAGATTCATCCGATGGTGTTCAGCGGGATTTATCCGATCAACACGGCTGATTATGAGCATCTGAAAGCGAACCTCGGCAAGCTGCAGTTGAACGACTCGGCGTTCGTCTATCAGGCGGAGCGTTCGGTGGCGCTGGGGTTTGGTTTCCGTTGCGGCTTTCTCGGGCTGCTGCATCTGGAGATCGTGCAGGAGCGGTTGCGGCGCGAATACAACATGGACATCATCGCGACGTATCCAAGCGTGGTGTATCAGATCACGATGACGGACGGGACGAAGAAGCAGATTGATAACCCGGTGTTCATGCCGGAGCCGAATTTCATCATCGAGATCCGCGAGCCGATGGTGAAGGCGTTCGTGATGTGTCCGAACGAAAGCATCGGCGACATGATGGCGTTGCTGTCCGAGAAGCGCGGGAACGTGGACCACACGGAGACGCTGGATTCGCGGCGCGTGATGTTGACGAGCCGCATTCCGCTGAACGAGATATTGATTGATTTCCATGACCGTATCAAAAGCATGACGCGCGGTTACGGCTCGATGGATTATGAATTTGATGGCGACATGGCGTCGGACATGGTGAAGCTGGATATGCTGGTGAACGGCGAGCCGATGGACGCGTTCTCGTGCATCGTGCACCGCACGAAGGCGGAGGGCAGGGGACGGGTGCTGGCGGCGAAGCTGAAGGAGGTCATCCCGAAGCAGCAATACCAGGTGAAGATTCAGGCGGCCATCGGCGGGAAGATCATTGCGTCGGAGTCCATCAGCGCCATGCGGAAGGACGTGACGGCGAAATGCTACGGCGGCGACGTCTCGCGCAAACGCAAGCTCTTGGAGAAGCAGAAGGAAGGCAAGAAGCGGATGAAATCCATCGGCAGCGTGAACATTCCGCAGGAGGCGTTCATCGAAGTGTTGAAAGCGTGATCTATGATGACGATTGTTCGCTGGTTCATTTCACCAACCGTCCGCCGGGCGGTCGCCATGCGGCGGCACGTCAGCAAGCTGGTCGCGGCGCAACGGGATATTTTGTCGCCGCAGGCAATCGCGGCGATGGATGTCGCCATTGCGGCGCTGCGCGAAACGATAGGGCAGGGGGCGGACAAGGCGGCGTTGCTCGCGCAGATGGAGAAGCTGGAGGGCGAGGCGAACAAGTGGCTCAAGCCTTACCCGAACGCGGCGTGGCGCGAGAATGTGGAGGTCTTCCTTGTGGCGCTCGCGGTGGCGATGGCGATACGAACGTTCTTTCTGCAGCCGTTCAAGATTCCAACGGGTTCGATGCAGCCGACGCTTTATGGCATCACGCACGAGAATCTGGCTGACAAGGCAGATGCGCAGATTCCCGGCCGGCTGGCGCGATTTATCGGTTACTGGATGAACGGTGTTTCTTATGTCCACGTGACCGCCGATGCGGAAGGGTCGCTGGTGACTTTCGACAAGTCGCCGAGCCGCTTTCTGCTGTTTAATCTCAGACAAAACTTTCAGATTGGCAGCCGGACCTATACGGTGTGGTTTCCGCCAGAGAAGCTGTTGGAGCGGGCCGGGTTGGCATACGAGGACGGCAATCATGAATGGCATCTGAACTCAAAGGAGTTCCGCGCCGGCGAGGACATCATCAAACTCAAGGTGACTGCCGGAGACCATTTGTTTGTGAACCGCATCACCTACAACTTCCGCCACCCGGAGCGCGGGGATATCGTGGTATTCAAGACGCGCGGAATCATTCGCCTCGGCGATCAGAACACGTATTACATCAAGCGCCTCGTCGGATTGGGCGGCGAACGGTTGCAACTTAAGCCTGATTTCGAACTAGCGTTGAAGACCCGCTCCGAGGAGACGATCGGAGTTCCGGTCGGGCATTTGGTGGTCAACGGACACGAGCTGTCGGCCAGCACGCGGCATTTTGAATATCTTTATTCGTTCTCGAGCCCTGCCAACAATGCCAAGACATTGCCTTATCAGGAAAATCACTACTACGGGCACGCGCTGCTTGAGGGTTTGGCGTCAGGCAGAGAGCAGACGGTATCATCCGACAGTTACTTTGTGATGGGTGACAATACTATGAACAGTTCCGATTCGCGCTACTGGGGTGATTTCACCCGCGAACATGTGATCGGCAAGTCCTCTTTC
>JAPLTZ010000145.1 GCA_026397895.1 Verrucomicrobiota bacterium
AATGCCATGCGGCTGGCGACGAGCGCGGCGACGAGGTTGATGTAGAGCATCACCGTGAGCGCGGCGACGAGGCCGAAGGATTTGGCGAGGAGAAATTGTGTGCGCCCCACGGGTTTGGACAGCACCGCGAGCGCCGTGCCGGAGCGGATTTCGCGCGCCAGCGAGACGGACGCGCTCAAGACCGCGCCGAACAATCCCGAGAGCAGCATCACCGCGAGGACGGAGTTTTTCACGAGCTTGGGTTCGTCGCCGAATGCGAAGTAATACGGCACGGCGAGAAAGATCTCGAACGCCGCCGAACTGGTCATGAGCAGCAGGAATACCGGCTGGCGCACCAGTTCCATGAACGCATTGACCGCGATGGTGATGAATTGTCGCACGCTTAAATCGGACAGAGAGTAAACCAACCGCGTTCGATTTCAAACCGCTAATCTGCGGGTGTCAGGCCGGGCGGATTTCCAGAAACCGCATCACCGTGTCGCCGTGCTTGAGCAGCTTCACTTCCGTCCACGGCGCGACGAGTTCCAGCGTGTCGCGCTTCGTGTGGCCGAGCATGAACCGCCCGCCCGGCGCGAGCAGCTTGGGCAGGTGCGCGTCGTCGAGCAGTTGCTGTGCGAACGACTCCGAGCGCCGCCCGACGTTCTTCTCGCCGTAGGGCGGGTCGGCGAGGATGAGGTCGAACTGCTGCCCGGCGGCGGCGAACTGCGCAAGCGCGGTGAAGACGTCCATCACGCGCACCTGCAGCGCACCGGCGGACAGCCCCGGCCCGGCGGCGCCAGCGGCGTTACGCCGGATGAATTCCGCGTGGCGTGGCGACAGCTCCACGCACAACGCTGAGACCGCGCCGCGGCTCAGACATTCCAGGCTCAACGCCCCGCTCCCAGCGAACAGCTCCAGTACGCGCGTGCCAATAACGCGCGCGCCGAGCGAGTTGAAGACCGCCTGCTTGACCTTGTCGGGCGTGGGCCGCACGTCGAGGCCCTTTGGCACTTTCAGAATCCGCCCGCCATGTTGTCCGCCGGTGATGCGCATGAAATTATTTTCCTTTCCAGCCGAACAGCCGGTCGCGCTTCACGATGTCCACGATCTGCGCGGGCACCATTTTTTCCCACGCCGCGTCGCCGCCCTGAATGAGCGCCAGCACGTCGTGCGGGTAGATGGGCAGGTAACGCTCGTTGTGATTGCGGATGGTTTCGATGTGGCGGTTCTCCAGCAGGTGCGCGTAGAGGTGGCGCAGGTGCGGCGCGACCTGCATCGTCTCGGCGGTGGTGACGGCACCGGTCTGCGGGTCGCGATAGGGATAAACGTAGAGCTTCGTCGCACCCTTGAACAGTCGCCCGAGCGATTCCAGCAGGCCGCCTTCGAGGTCGGTATAAAATTGCTCGTCGAAAATCGTCCGCAAGCTCGGCACGCCCAGCGCGATGCCCTGCATCTTGGGCGTGTAGTTCGAGAGGTAGCCGACGAGCCGGTAGTAGCGGAGGAAATTGGAAATCAGCACCGTCTTGCCCAGCGCGCCGAGCGTGTCCACGCGGTCGAGGAAGTCGCGGTGGCCGGTCTGGTCGGCGGGGCGCACGCTGCGGAGCGTCATTTCCATCAGCACCACGGGCGTCTCGCCCTGCATGGCCGGCTCGGCGAGAAACTGTTCCTGCGCGCGCTCCAGCATGTCGAGCGTGGTCTTGGTGATGGGCCGGAAACTGCCGCGCTCCACCAGCACGGGCTTCTTGTAGAGCACCTCGCGCGGGATGACGACCTCGCCCTCGGCGGTGAACATCGCGGCGTCACTCAAGCCCTGTTGCACGAGCTGCAAGGCCATGAGGCGGTTGTCCAACTTGGCGAAGCGCGGGCCGGAGAAGGCGATCATGTCCACCTCGATGCGCTGCCGCGTGAGGTTGTCCATGAGCGCGCCGATCAATTTCTCCGGCGCTTCGTGATGATAGAACGCGCCGTGCAACAGGTTCACGCCGAGCACGCCGACGGCTTCCTGTTCACGGACGGTTTCGCGGTCGCGCAGCCGGACGTGGATGACGATTTCCGACGGCGCTTCGAGCGGCGCGACCTGAAACTTCACACCCAGCCAGCCGTGGCCCTCGCTCTTGCCGTCGAAACTCTGCGTCGCCACCGTGTCGGCGAAGACGAAGAACGCCGTCTGGTCGCCGCGCGTCTTGTTCAGGCGTTGCAGCAGCAGCTCGAACTCGTGGTCGAGCATCGCGTGCAGGCGCTTGCGGCTGACGTAGCGTTCCGCCGGCCCGTAGATCGCGTCGCTCACCGCCATGTCGTAGGCGGACATCGTCTTGGCCACCGTGCCCGACGCGCCGCCCGCGCGGAAAAACCACCGCGCCACCTCCTGCCCCGCGCCGATCTCGGCGAACACGCCGTAACGCTGCGCGTCTAGATTGATCTGCAACGCCTTTTGGTTCGTGCCTGGCTGGTCTGGATTCATAAAAAATTGTCTGCCATGTCCGCCCTCGACTCGCGCCGCGCGATTTGCTACCAACACACCGTGCGACACGCGCTCTTAAATAACATCACCCGCATCGTGGTCAAGCTTGGCACCGGCGTCCTCACCGACAGCCGCAAGCAGATTGACCCCGCACAGCTCGAGCAGATCGTCGCGCAAATCGCCGCGCTGCGCCAGGCCGGCAAGGAAGTCATCGTCGTCACCAGCGGCGCGGTGGGCGCGGGCATGGGCGCGCTCGGCTACGAAACCCGCCCCAACGACCTCGCGGAAAAACAGGCCTGCGCCGCCGTCGGCCAATCGCGCCTGATGGCCACCTACGAAAAACTTTTCGCCAAGCACAACCTCGTCGTCGCCCAGGTTTTACTGACCCACGACGACCTCGAACACCACGAGCGCCACCTCGCCGCGCGCAACACGCTCGTCACGCTCCTCAAGCACGGCGTCGTGCCCATCATCAACGAGAACGACGCCGTCTCCTCCGCCGAGATCAAGTTCGGCGACAACGACAAGCTCTCCGCGCTCGTCGCCTCGCTGCTGCCCGCCGACCTGCTCATCATCCTCACCACCGTGGACGGCGTCATCGAGAACTTCAGCAAGGCGAACCCGAAAACCATTTCCGTCATCGAGCAGATTGACGAGCAACTGGAGAAAATCGCCGGCGGCACGACCAGCGCCACGGCGGTCGGCGGCATGGCGTCCAAGGTGCAGGCCGCGAAAATCGTCATCCGCAGCGGCATCCCGCTCGTCATCGCGTCCGGCAAAAAGAAGAACGCGCTCGCGAAAGTCCTCGCCGGCGAGGACGAGGGCACGATTTTCGTCGCGCAAGCCGACAAGCTCCAAAGCCGCAAGCGCTGGATCGCGTTCTTCCATCATCCCAAAGGCGCGCTCTTCGTGGACGACGGCGCGAAAGTCGCGTTGCGCGAGAAGGGCAAGAGCCTGCTGCCGCCCGGCGTGGCGCGGTGCGAAGGCGAGTTCGCCGCCGGCGACGTGGTGCGGATTTGCGACCTCGAAGGGACGGAGTTTGCCCGCGGCATCGCGAAGTTCGATTCCGCCGCCGTGCGTGCCCGCAAGCTGCCCAAGGAGGAACTCGTCCACCGCGACGATTTGGTTATTCTTTGAACCACCAAGACACGAAGG
>JAPLTZ010000019.1 GCA_026397895.1 Verrucomicrobiota bacterium
GGCGTCCTGCCCGGCAACGTGCTGGTGTTGGGCGGCGGCAGTTCCGGCATCAACGCCGGCCGCATGGCCGTCGGCCTCGGCGCGGACGTGACCATCCTCGACGTTGATCTGGAGCGGATGCGTTTTCTGGACATCACGTTCGATCACACGGCGCACACGCTGTATTCCAACGAACAAAACCTCATCGAACGTCTGGGCAGCGTGGACCTGCTCATCGGCGCGGTGCTCGTGCCCGGCGCGGCTGCGCCCAAGTTGATCCGCCGCGAAATGTTGAGCCAGATGAAGCCCGGCTCGGTGTTTGTGGACATTGCGATTGACCAGGGCGGCTGCGCGGAAAGTTCGCGCCCGACCACGCACGACGACCCGATCTACGTCGAGCACGACGTGGTTCACTACTGCGTCACCAACATGCCCGGCGCATACGCCCGCACCGCCACGCAGGCGCTCACGAACGCCACGATGCCCTACGCTGTGAAGCTCGCCAACCTCGGCGCGGAGCGCGCGCTCGAAATCATGCCCGACCTGCGCGCCGGCCTGAATACCTACCAGGGCCAGATCGTCTATCCCGCCGTCGCCGAGGCGCTCGGCCTGCCGCATTCGCCGAATCCGTTCAACCATTCGCCGAATCCGTTCAACGACAAAAGCAATTCATGAAAGACATCCGTTTCGGAATCATCGGTTGCGGCCTGATGGGCCGCGAATTCGCCTCCGCCGCCGCGCGCTGGTGTCATTTGCAGCAGATGGACGCGCGCCCCGTGCTCGCCGCCGTCTGCGACACCACGCCCGAACCGCTCCGCTGGTTCACCGACAACTTCGCCGGCATCAAGCAGTCCACGACCAAATACGAGGAACTCCTTGCCAACCCCGCCGTGGACGCCGTTTACATCGCCGTGCCGCACAACCTGCACGCGCGGCTCTATTGCGACGCCATCGCCGCCGGCAAACATCTCATGGGCGAAAAACCCTTCGGCATTGACCTCGCCGCGAACCGCGCCATCCAGTCCGCGCTGAAGAAAAACCCGGCGATTTTCGCGCGCTGCTCGTCCGAGTTCCCGTTCTTCCCCGCCATGCAGCGCATCTGCCGCATGATCGAGCGCGCCGAGTTCGGCACGATCCTCGAAGTCAACGCCAGCTTCCAGCATTCCAGCGACCTCGACCCCGCCAAGCCGATGAACTGGAAGCGCACCATCGCCGCCAACGGCGAATACGGCTGCCTCGGCGACCTCGGCATGCACCCGCTCCACGTCCCGCTCCGCGCCGGCTGGCTGCCCCGCAACGTCCGCGCAATCCTGACCCGGCTCTACGCGCAACGCCCCGGCCGCGACGGCAAACCGACGACCTGCGAGACGTGGGACAACGCCACGCTCCTCTGCGAAACCGCCGACCCGCAAACCGGCACGACGTTCCCGATGACCATCAAAACCCAGCGCATCGCGCCCGGCGAAAAGAATTCCTGGAACTTCGAGATTCTCGGCAGCCGCCGCTGCGCACGCTTCAGCACCAAGCAGGCGAACACGATTCAACTCCTCGATTACACCGGCGGCGAACAGTGTTGGCAGCAGATCGACATGGGCCACGAGATGACCTACCCGACCATCACCGGCGGGATTTTCGAGACCGGCTTCCCCGACGTGATTCTCCAGATGTGGGCCGCGTTCGTCAGCGAACTTGCCCACCGCAAGACGCCCGGCAAGTTCACCGGCTGCGTCACGCCGCAGGAAACGTATCTGCACCACAAAATCCTGACCGCCGCGCTGGAATCGCACCGCACCGCATCCGTCGTGAAAATTGATCCGAACTAAATGTATCTCGGAATAGACATCGGCTCGACCTCGCTGAAGGCCGCGGCGTTCGACGCGCGGCGCGGACGCCTGCTCGCGCAGACCGAGCAGCGCCTCCCGCTCGAAGTGGACGAGACCGGCAAACGCGAGCAAGACCCCACCGCGCTTGTTCAGGCGATTTGCGCCGCCGCCGGCTCGTTGCGACATCAAGTCGCCGACCGCTGGAACAACGTCAAAGGCATCGGCCTCGCCGCGCAGGGCGGCAGCACCATCCTTGTCAATCGCGAGACCGGCGCACCCGCCACACCGATGTTTTTGTGGAATGACACTCGCGCCTTCGGCCATTTTCACAAGATTGCCGCCAAGTTTCCGCCGCGCTGGTGGCGTGCGTTCTCGTTACGCGACGAACCCGGCATGGGTCTCGCCCGCGCGCAGTGGATGCGCGAGCAATGGCCGAAACTTTTCAAAAACAACCCGCTCTGCGTCGGCGCGGGCGAACACGTCTATTTCGCGCTCACCGGCCAGTGGCGGCAGGACGCCTGCCACGCGCTGCAATCCGGCTGTTACGACGCGGTGAAAAACCGCATCACCACGCGCCCGATGACGCACTGCGGTTTGCCCGCCGATTTCTTCGCGCCGCTGCGGCAAGGCCACGAGACGCATCCGCTCACGGTGGAAGCCGCCACGTTGTTGCAACTGCCCGCTGGCATTCCCATCGCCGGGCCTTACAACGACCATGAAGCCGGCTACCTTTCCGTGCTGCACGCATCGCGCCTGCCGCTCGAATGTTCACTCGGCACGGCGTGGGTGGGGAATTTCGTGCTGCCGCCCGCGTTCAAAGGCGGTTCGCCGTTTCAACTTTGCATCCCTGCGCCGACCGGCAAAGGCCAGCAAGTTATCATGCCGCTCATGACCGGCAACGTGACTTTGGATTGGGCGCTCTCGACGTTTGTGCATGCCGACCAGCAGACCGCGCTCGGTCGCGCCGACGGCATTTTTTCCGACGCCATGCTGCCGTCGCCCGGGCTCGTCGCTTTGCCGTGGCTTAATCGCCCCAACGCCCTGCGCCCTGCGCAGACCGGCTGCGGCGCGTTCTTCGGCGTCAGCCCGGCAACCACGCCCGCGGATCTTTTCCGCGCCGTTATTACAGCGATGACTTTTGAATTCGCACGCGTGCTCGACCCCGTCATCAAATCCGGCGCGGTGGACAGCCTCGTCCTCTGCGGCGGCGCGGCGAAGAATCTCCACATCCGTTCGCTCTTCGCCGCGCTGTTTGCGCCGATGCCGATTCATCAGGTCATCGAGACGGAACTCATGGGCACGCGTGGCTGTCTCTACGCGTTTGACCCGCAAATCGCCCGCGCCCACACCGCGCCTGTGCACTGCGATGGCCGTGTGAACGCCGAGGAACTCGCCGCCGCCCGCGCGCTTTACCTCGAAACCTTTGAACGCCTCTGTGGCCATGTGCCCGCCGGCAAACCGTATTCGCTGAAAGCCACCAAACGTAAATGAATCAACTCAAAGTCGGCCTGCTGCCGCTGTATGTGAAATTTTACGACGAAGTCCTGCCCGACCTCGCCGCAAAAGTCGAACCGTTCGTCGGCCGCGTGCAAGCCGCGCTCGCTGGCGGCGGGCCGGATGTGCTCGTAGCACCCGTTGGCAGCGTGCGTTCCGACTTTGCCGCCGCCGTCAAACGCTTTGAAGCCGCCGGGGTGGATGCCATCGTCACGCTTCACCTCGCATATTCGCCGTCGCTCGAATCCGCCGAAGTCCTCGCGCACTCCAAGCTGCCCGTCGTGATGCTCGACACCACGCCCGACCGCGATTTTGGGCGCGACGTTGACCCGATGCTGCTGCTCTACAATCACGGCGTCCACGGCCTGCAAGATTTGGCGTCCGTGCTGCGGCGGATGGGAAAACCGTATCGCGTCGTCGCCGGCCATTTGGACGATCCCGGCGTTGTGCAACGCTGTGTCGCCGCCGTGCAGACGGCGAAGGCGGACGAACGCGCGCCATTTTCCACGGTCACGGCCAGCGCTGGCGGACGCGTCGCCGCGAGCAAGGCCGCCGCGCACGCGCATCGGCGCGGAGTCGAACCGCTCACCGCCACGGCCGTGCTCGAAGCCAACGGCAATTCCGACACCACGCATTTCTACGCGCCGCGCACCCCGGCGGAGCGCGCTGCACAGGCCTTCCGCACCATGCGCGTGCTCCGCATCGGCGGCGTGTTCCCCGGCATGGGCGACTTCGCCGTGAGCGACGAATTGCTCCGCGAGACTTTCGGCATCACCGTCGAGAACATTGCGCCCGCCGCGCTCGCCGCCGCCGTCATTTCGATCAACGACAAGACCGTCGCCAGCGAGATCGCCGCCGACCACCGGCGCTTTCATGTGGAATGCCCGGAGGAAGTTCACGCGCGCTCCGTCCGCGTCGGGCTGGGGCTGCGGGACTTCCTCAAACGCGGCGAGTTCGGCGCGTTCAGCCTGAACTTCCTCGCGTTCGACGACGCCACCGGGCCGGTCAACACCGTGCCGTTCCTCGAATGTTGCCAGGCCATGGCGCGCGGCCTCGGCTACGCCGGCGAGGGCGACGCGCTCACCGCCGCGCTGACCGGCGCGCTGCTGCAAGGCTTCGGCGCGACGACCTTCACGGAAATTTTTTGCGCGGACTGGGCGGGCAATTCGCTTTTTCTCTCGCACATGGGCGAGATCAATTGCGCCGAGACCGCCGCGAAGCCGTTGCTTTACGAGAAGGAATTTCCGTTCACAGCCGCGCTCAATCCCGCCACGCTCGCCTGCGCGCCGAAGCCCGGCCCGGGCACTTATGTGAACCTCTCGCCCGGCCCGAACGACACGTTCCGCCTCATCACCGCGCCCGTCGAGGTGCTCGCCGACGGCACGCATCCCGGCCTCAAGCAATGGGTGCGCGGCTGGATTCGCCCGCAGATTCCGCTGCCGCGTTTCCTCGAGGAGTTTTCGCATCTCGGCGGCACGCACCACGCCGCGCTGATGTTCGGCGACCACACCGCCGCGCTCGCCGAATTCGCCGCCCTGCTGAAGATTGAACATTGCCACATCGCCTGACCATGAACGCCTGGAACGCTCCCGCTGAACGCGACTACAACCTGAAGATTGTTGACGAGGAGTTGAACGACTTCCTCCCCGCGAAAATCTTCGACGCCCACGTCCACATTTCGCCGCCGGACGGCTTCGTCCCCGTCGCGCCGTTTAACTGCGCCGGCGTGCCGCTCACGTCCTACACCTACGAGGAGCTGGATGCCGACCTGAAAATTTCTTTCCCCAAACGCCACACCGAGGCGCTGTGTTTCGGCTGGCCGAATCCGAAATTAAATCTTGAACGCAACAACGCCTACGTTGGCGGCAGCGCGGATTTCAAACGCTTTTTCCCGTTGCGCCTGCTCGACCCGCACCGCGACACCGCCGCGCTCGTCAACGCCGACATTGACCGCCACGGCTTTCTCGGCCTCAAGCCGTATCCCGACTACGCGCGCCCCAACGACATCCCGAACGCCGAGATTCCCGAGATGCTGCCGGACTGGGCGATGGCCATCGCGCACGAACGCCGCCTGCTCGTGATGCTCCACATCCCGCGCAGCAAACGCCTCGAAGACCCGCTGAACCGCCGCCAGCTCCGCGAGCTTTGCACGCGCTGGCCCGGCGCAAAGATCATCCTCGCGCACGTTGGCCGCGCCTATTACCTGCGCGGCGTCACCGGCTTCCTCGACGACCTGCGCGAATTGCCGAACCTCTACTACGACCCCGCGATGGTGCAGAACTGGGAAGTCATCGCCTATCTCTTCAAAAAAGTTCCCGTCGCCAAAATTCTCTTCGGCTCGGACATCCCCATCGCGCTGGCGCAGGGTAAGGCGGTTGAGATCAACCATCAATACACCTACGTCACGCCGCGCCCGTGGTCGTTGTCGCTGTGCGACGAGAAGAAGAAATTGCAGTTCACCTCGTTCCTCAACGAGGAGTTGCGCGCCATCAAGCAGGCCGCCGAATCCGCCAAACTTTCCCGCGCCGAAGT
>JAPLTZ010000025.1 GCA_026397895.1 Verrucomicrobiota bacterium
GACCATCACGGACGGCGGGCGCGGGCTGGACACCGAGCACATCCAGAAGGTCGGGGCTTACATGCAGTTCGAGCGGAAGTTCCACGAGCAGCAGGGGCTGGGTTTGGGGCTGACCATTGCCCGTCGCCTGGCGGAAGTTCACGGCGGCAGTCTGGTGCTCCAAAGCGAACGCGACAAAGGCACGACCGTGATTGTGAAGATCCCGCTCGCGCCATCCGCGTAAATCTTACGCCGGATAAATTTTCGGCAGCCAGTGCTCCAGCAGTTCCGCCAGCAGGAAGATGCCGACGATGCCCACCACCGGCGCAAAATCCATCCGCCCGAAACGCAGCGGCACCCAGCGCAACGGCGCGAGCAGCCGGCGCGAAGTCAGGTTCACGAAATTCCACAGCGGATGGCTGCCGAAATATACGTAGCTGTTCAGAAAATGCAGCAGCAGCAGGCCGGCGATGACGTATTTCCAGACCAGGCACGCGCCGAGGCCGATGAACAACCCCTGGCGCACCGTCGCGCCGACCGTGGTCGCCGCCGGGATGATTTCCCACCAGCCGAGCAGCGGACTCAACCCCAGCCGCAGCAGGATGGCGGCGGCGAACGGCAGCAGCAATTTCACCAGCCACGGCAGGCGTTCAATGGGGCCGAGGTGGCTGCGCACAAATTTCTGCAACGGTTCCGTGTCCGGCACGCTGCGGTTGACGAGCGACAGGAGCAGCAGCGAAAGATAAAAGCCCGCCAGCGTCACGCCGAAGCTGCACAGGGAGAACAGCAGCGTGCGGCCAAAAAATTCGCTGCGGAAGGGAATGACGATGGCGACGAGGTCGAGCTTGGGCGTCCAGTTCACCGCCGGACCGATCCACCAGTAGATGACCGCGCGCAGCACGAGCAATCCCGCCAATCCGCCGAGATATTTTCGGCGCACCACCACGGACGTTCCCGCCTGCCGCAACGTGCGCACCAGCGGCGTGGTGGAGTTTTGCAGCAGCGAGCCGGAGGTCACGTCCCGCCAGCCCAGCCACAGCAGCAGCCCGGCGAGGTTGAGGATGGAATTGATCAGGCCCATAAATATGACGGGTAATACGGGCGGCGACCAAACGACGGACGAGACTGGCTCACGTCACCCGTCACTCGCCACTCGATTACATCATCTTCAACAACGTGGCCGCCATCTCGCTCGGCGTCACGGCGACGCCGATGCCGGCGGCCTTGAACGCGGCGATCTTCGCCTCGGCCGTGCCTTTGCCGCCGCTGACAATCGCGCCGGCGTGGCCCATGCGGCGTCCGGGCGGCGCGGTCGTGCCGGCGATGAATCCGGCGACGGGCTTTTTGCAATGCTTGGCGATCCACTCGGCGGCTTCTTCTTCGGCGCTGCCGCCGATTTCGCCGATCATGATGATACCGGTGGTTTCCGGGTCGTCGTTGAAAAGTTTGATGACATCGAGGTGCCGACGCAGGTGCTCTGGCCGACGCCGCGCGACGTGAGTTGCCACACGGCTTCGTAGGTCAACGTGCCGCTGCGCGAGACGACGCCGATGTTGCCTTTCTTGTGAATGTAGCCGGGCGCGATGCCGATGCGGCAGCCGCCGTGCGAATCCTTGCCTTCGCCGGGCGTGACGATGCCGGGGCAGTTCGGGCCGATGAGGCGGGTCTTCTTGCCTTCCATCGCACGCTTGACCTTGACCATGTCGTTGACGGGAATGCCTTCGGTGATGGCGACGGCGAGATCAATGCCGGCGTCCACGCTTTCGAGAATCGCGTCGGCGGCGAACGGCGGCGGGACGAAGATGGCGCTGGCGGTCGCGCCGGTCTGCTTCACGGCTTCGGCGACGGTGTCGAAGATGGGCACGCGCTTGCCGGCGTGCTCGAAGAACTGTCCGCCTTTGCCGGGCGTGACGCCGGCGACGACGGCGGTGCCGTATTCGATGGAGAGCTGGGCGTGCCGCGCGCCGAAGCTGCCGGTGATGCCTTGGACGAGAACCTTGGTGTTGGGTTTGACGAGGATGGACATTTTTAAATTACGATTTCAGATTTGCGATTTATGATTTCAACTCAAAACAATTCTTTTTGCTGTCCGCTCTTTTCCTTGATGGCTTGCAATTGCGCCACGGCGACGAGGTCATGTGGCCGCCCCACGGTTTTCTTCGCTTGGATCAACGCGTCAATCTTGAGAACAAAACAGGCGCCGAACGGAAAACTCTTCAACTCGCTTTGCTGAAGCACCGCATCAAAATCTCCGATGCCGGCAACTTCCCCCAGGCAATCCAAGATTCCCAAATCGGTTGTCAGATAAAGATTCTTCAAGCGTTGGCACAGGTCATCGGTCAATTCCAGCGGCAGCTTGTTGGCCGTTAGGCGGTGGCGCGGATGGAAGTCTTTGAATGCGGATTCGATGCGTCGCAGATTCTCAGGCGTGATCCGCACACACACATCCACATCTTCCGTCACCAGCGACACCCCGTAATGCCGCGATGCCTGACCTCCGATGAGGCTGAATTCAACTTTTGCGGCAATCAGACGCCTTAGGATTTCAGTGAGCAGTTCCATGGCCGACGGTTTTTCCCTGTTGCAATGCGCGCACCAGTGCCAGGGCCCGGTCGTTTGCCAGCAACCGTTCCCATGGGCTGAGTTTCAGATTCTCCTCGATGAGCGACATGTCAATGCCCGCCGCGTGTGCCGCGCGCCACGCCGGGCCGGCATCGGGCGGCATGACATACTTGCCGTTCATTTGCGCCAATGTCGCTTCGTCAATCATGGAATCACATTAAACTTCGGCGGTGCATTTTCAATCGCTCATTTTCCAACGGCCTTCACCACTTTCTGCGCCGCGTCGGCCATCGAGTCGCCGGTGATGAGGGTGAGGCCGGATTCGGCCAAGGTCTTTTTGCCGGCGATGACGTTGTTGCCTTCGAGCCGGACGACGAGCGGGAGTTTTAAGCCGGTTTCCTTCACCGCCGCGACGATGCCGGTGGCGATGACGTTGCAGTCCATGATGCCGCCGAAGATGTTCACGAGGATGCCC
>JAPLTZ010000471.1 GCA_026397895.1 Verrucomicrobiota bacterium
AAATCTGCCACTGGTCGTAGATGTAGCCGCTGGCGCGTTGCAGCCGCGTGCTGATGTCCTGCGCGCTGACGAGCGTGGGGTAGTTGAACGGGTTGTCCACCTGCGCCCGCATGTCCACGTCGCCGTGCTGGTAGCGCGCGCCGGCGATGAACGTGTGTTCCCGCCAAGTCTGGATCTGCTGCAACTCTGCCGTGTAGGCCGCGAAGTCACGGCTGTTGGTCACGGCGAAATTCTGCGCGGCGAACGACACCGGCAGCCGGCTGAACGTGCCGTAGCGGTAGAAATTGATCTTCGCGTTCGGGTCGGTGAACGTGAGCGTGTCGTCCAGCCGCGAGAGCAGCAGCAGCGTGTGCGAGCCGGGATTCCACTCGTGATGCCAGCCGACGTAGAGGTTGGGCCGCTGTTTTTCGGTGACGCGCAACGTCGGGCTGGCGCTGGCTTGGTTGTAGTATTCCTGCACGTCGCCGGATTCGGCGTCGTAGAACTGCGCCTGCACGAACACGCTGTCCTCGGGCGTGAGCTGCTGCTTGAGCTTCACGGTGAGGTTGAACTGGCGCACGTCGTTGTTCGGGCGCGTGCCGGGGTCGGAATGATGCTCCACGTCCACGGCGAAGCTAGTGTTGCCGGATGTGCCGAAGACCGAGCCCTGCTCGTCCCACGAACCCCGGCTGCGATATTCAGTGACGGAACTCACGCCCAGCCGGTCGCGCTCGAAGAGCTTGGAATATTCCTGCTGCGAAACGTGCGCCGAGAGATTTCCCGCGCCGACGGGTGCGAGCAGGTTCGCCAGCAGCAGCTCGCTCAACCACGGCGTCTCGTAGCGCAAGTTGATCTGCTTCGGGTCGCGCAAGGCGTCGTAGCTGCCGGCGAGGAACTGGTGCGCGGAGAAATTGCCGTAGTCCGCGCTCACCGCGCGCGAGGCTTCGCGCACGCTCAAGTCTGTCATGCCGGCATCGCGATAAACGCCGGCGAGGTTCGCGCTGCGAACGGCGCGGTCCTGATCCAGCAATAGGCGCGAGCGGAAAACTTTGCGGTTGTCGTTCAGCTCCTGCGATTTTTCAAGGTCGCGGACAGCATCGTTGATTTTGTTTTCCTGCTGCGCGAGCAGCGCGGAGTAGAGCCACGCGGTGGGGTCGTTCGGGTCGAACTTTTGCGCGAGCGCGAGTTCCTTGGCAGCGCGGGCCGAGTCGCCGGAGTTGGCGAAGGCTTTGGCGAGGTAGCTGCGCAGCACGGAGCGATTCGGTTCGAGCGTGGCGGCGACTTGCAAGTCGGCCACGCCGCCCGCGCTGTCGCCGCGCTTGATGTGGCAGAGGCCGCGCCCGAGCCAGGCGTTGCCGAGCGCGGGGTCGAGGGCGATGGCGGTGTCGAAGCAGGCGAGCGCGGAATCCAAATCTTTGTAGGAGACGACGTGAGGAGGCTCTGACTGTTTCTTGGTTTGAGACTCGTCACCTCGTCTCCTACCAGAATCAATCTTGTTCTGCGCGGCGAGCAGGAAGCCTTTGAGCGCGATGGCTTGCGCGTTGCGCGGCGAGAATTGCAGCGCCTTGTCCAGCGCGGCGAGCGCGGCGGCGGTGTGGCCGAAGCTGAATTCCAGTTCCGCGACGCGCGTGTGGGCGAAGCCGAAGTTGGGCGACTTGGCGGCGGCATCGCGCGCGGCGGCGAGGGCTTCGGCGAGCTTGGACTGCGATTGCAGCCAGTAGGATTTCGCAAGCCATTGCGAGGCGGTTGAAGGTTGAAGGTTGAAAGTTGAAGGTTGGTTCTTTACCGCCGCGATGACTTCGCGGAGGGCGTCGGCTTGCGGTGAAGCTGGCAAAGCTTGCACGGCGGCGAGCTGGCCGACGGCGAGGTCGAGCGCGGCGGCATAGGTTTGCGCAGCAGCGGAAGCGGTGGTGGAAACATTTTCACGCGCAGCCAACAAGTCTCCGGCCCGATACGCGGCGAGCGAACCGGCGAGTTGCGATTTTTCAGCGTCAGAAAAGCCCAGTTCATCCACGTCGAGAACGCCGGGGTAGTAGAGCGCCCATTGGATGATGTTGATGGCGTTGATGACGGCGGTCT
>JAPLTZ010000473.1 GCA_026397895.1 Verrucomicrobiota bacterium
AAATTCCATGGGTGTACAATTGGGGTAACGCCAGAATGAATTTGACAGATGGTGTAAAAAGAAAAATCCCACAAAACAGAATGTTTAATGGGATTGATACATATAGTGGAATACTGATATTCCAGTTGGCGGAGAGAGTGGGATCGTAACCATTCTCTGAATGCCTTGATTGATAAGGGTTTCAGACTATGTACTACTTCAGGTATCCGAATAGGTAACCTGTTTTTTGCCCTTGTTTTTGCTATTTAAAATTTCTTATCAAAGTACGTTTGCTTCCACAAAAATAATAAATAATATTACAGCAAACGGATTCATATTTTATCAATGGATTTTCCGGTGAAGAAAAATCCAGATCATTCATTTTATTAAAAAGTTTAAAAAATGCCTTAGAATTATTTTGCGTAAAGTACCGAAAAGTGGTATATTGCGCGAAAATTATCTCAAATGAATTTGGATAGTAATTACAAACGCTTGGAGTATTGGATTGAAGAATGTCAGTCAAAAGGGAAATTGGCATTCAGCTCAGCGGAACTCAAACTAAGTTTTGGAAAGGATAGCGAAACGTCATTGAAGCGAGTTCTTGACCGATTATCAGAAAAGGGAAAAGTGGTTTCTGTTTTCAAGAGCTATTATGTGATCGTTCCACCGCAATATTCTTCAAAAGGAATTTTACCGGCAGCAATGTTTATTGACGGGCTTATGAAATTTCTTCAACGCAAATATTATGTGGCACTTTTAAACGCAGCGGCGCTTCACGGTGCATCCCATCAACAACCACAAGAATATTTTGTGGTGACCGAATATCCGGCATTAAGATCAACTAATAAGAAGGGAATTAAAATAAATTACATCAGCACAAGGCAACTTCCACCGGAAACACTAACGGAAAAAAGAAAAACGGAAACAGGGTACATCAATATTTCAAATCCGCTACTGACAGCAATTGACTTGATTAATTATGAAAAAAAAGTAGGTGGGCTTAACAGGGCAACAACTGTAATTAACGAATTGATTGAAACAGTAAAACGAAATGATGTAACCGAGGAATTAATAAGCTATACAAGCGTTTCGTCATTGCAGAGGTTAGGATTCATACTTGAAGAGATTTTAAATAAGAAAGAAATTGCTGACAGAATATTTTCACTCTGCAAAAAAGCGGAAATTAAATTTTATTTTATTCCATTGAAGGCATCAGGCAAAAAAGTCAAAAATGTTTTGAATGAAAAATGGAAATTGATGATTAATACCGAAATTGAAATCGATTTTTAAATGGTTCATTGAGACAATTAAAAAAATATGATCGAAATAAATTGACCAATGATACCACAAGCATACATAACGGAATGGAGCAAGAATGTTCCCTGGCAAACAAACGAGCAGGTGGAGCAAGACCTTGTCATTTGCAGAGCATTGGTTGAAATCTTCAAAGACGATTTTCTCGCTGACAGTTTAGCATTCAGAGGTGGAACCGCTTTACATAAACTTTACTTGCAACCGCAGCCAAGATATTCTGAGGACATTGATTTGGTGCAGGTCCGGTCAGAACCAATTAAAGAAACAATTCAACGTTTGCAGAAAGCACTTTCTTTTCTTGGTAATGCAAATGTTACTTCCAGAAGAGACAACAATACGGTTTATTACCGCTTTGAATCGGAGTTTCCGCCGGTTCAAAAAATGAAACTCAAAATAGAAACAAATTGCAGAGAGCACTTTTCAATTTTGGGTTGGGAGAAGAAACCATTCGATGTTAAATCGGAATGGTTTCAGGGGGAATGCCTTCTTACCACATATAAGCTGGAAGAACTTTTGGGAACGAAGCTTCGGGCATTGTATCAGAGAAGAAAAGGGAGGGATTTATTTGACCTTTGGAAAGCATTGACAAACTCTGATGCAAATCCAGATCAAATCATAAAATGCTACAAGGAATACATGAAATTTTCTTTGACGAAGCCGATTCCAACAAAGAAGGAATTTCTCATACAAATGGAAGCGAAGAAGGCCGACACGGAATTTTTAGGTGATACTGTGGCCCTGCTAAGACCAAATGAAAAGTATAATCATGAAGAGGCGTTTGACTTGGTTATAAAAAATCTTATTGAACTCATGTGATTTCAATGAATGAAACTCTCTCAAATCAAATCCAACTTTTCAAGGCTGTTTTCAAAGGCAGAGAAGACGTGTTTGCGATTCGGTGGGAGAAAGGAAATAAAAGCGGTTACATGCCTGCATATTTTTATGATCCTTACATGTATCGGGCACATAAAATGAAAGGCGGTACTTTTCAGAATTACAACGACAAGACTTATTTAAAACTTACTAACGAAGAAATTGCCAGGCATTTAAACGGAGAACAACTGATTGGAATTTATCCGTTACTGAAGGACAATACTTCATATTTTATTGCAGCAGATTTTGATAAAGAAAATTGGATTGATGATGCAGGAAAGTTTCTGAAAGCATGTAGTGAAAAAAATATTCCGGCGTACTTAGAACGTTCTCGTTCCGGAAATGGCGGACATGTTTGGGTATTTTTTGAACAACCTTACCCAGCGATAAGAAGCCGAAAATTTTTCATTTCAATTCTTGAACAATCAGGCGCATTCTCAGTATTTGATAAGAGTTCAAGTTTTGACCGATTCTTTCCGAATCAGGATTTTCTTTCAGGAAAAGGCTTGGGAAATTTAATTGCACTTCCGCTTTTCAAGAAAACTTTAGAGCAGGGAAACAGCTGCTTCCTTAACACTGATGACCTGCAACCCTGTATAGACCAGTTTGAGTTTCTGAAAAACATAAATAGAATTTCTATTTCGGAATTGGACAAATTCTATCAATCATTGACTACACATTCCGATTCTATTTTTCAAAAAGCTGGCGCCGGAAAGTTGATGATTGCATTGCACAACAAAGTAAATATTAGCCGAGATGGAATGACCACGCCCTTGATAAACTTTTTGAAAGAAGAACTAAACTTCACAAATTCAGAATTTATCATCAAGAAGAAAATTGGAAGAAACACTTTTGGCACGGAACGCTATTTCAAGTTGGTTGAAGAAACAGAAAACGAAGTAACTGTTCCAAGAGGTTTTATTGGAAAGCTAATACGCTTTTGCAGAGAGAATAAAATTGAACACGATTTCATTGATGAGAGGAAAAAACGCGGAACAATTTCTTTTCTGTTCAATGCTCAACTCAGAGAACATCAGCAAGCAGCAATTGAATCTATTTCTAAAAAAGATTTGGGAGTGATCGTAGCTCCACCCGGTTCAGGTAAGACAATTGTTGCTTTGAAAATTATTTCAGATAAACAGCAGCCGGCATTAATAATTGTTCACAGAAAACAATTGGTTGAACAATGGACAGAAAGAGTTGAAACGTTTTTGGGAATCCCGAAAAATGAAATTGGTAAAATCGGGCAAGGAAAAAATAAGGTTGGGAAGAAAGTCACAATTGCAACCATTCAAAGCTTATCAAAGGAACTTGTTAAAACAGATGCAGAAAATATTCTAACAGCTTTCGGAACCATCATCGTTGATGAATGTCATCACATTCCAGCCGAAACATTTCGAGCCACAATTGCAAAACTTCAAACATTTTATCTCTATGGATTAACGGCAACTCCATTTAGAAAATACAATGACGGTAAATTAATTTTCATTCATTTAGGAGAAGTAATATCGGAAATAAAGACAAGTGAAATTAGCACGGTACAACAGGCGAAAATTATTATCCGAATTACAGAACTTGATGTTCCTTTTAATTCGAGGACCGACAAGTTTGAAACAATTTCAAAAATTCTTGTTCATGATTCGGCAAGAAATAAACTCGTACTTGACGATGTAATTGATGAACTGAAAAGAGGAAAAAGAGTTGTGATCATCACTGAAAGAAAAGAACACATTGATTCTCTAAGTCAGTATCTGAAACAATCTTATGAAACGATAACATTGAGTGGTGAAGATTCCGAAAGCAACCGTGCTTCTAAATGGAAAATTCTTCAAGATGGAAACTACCAAGTATTGATTACCACTGGACAATTCTTTGGGGAAGGGACTGACTTGCAAAATACGAATTGCTTGTTTCTTGTTTATCCCTTTTCTTTTGAAGGAAAGTTGATTCAATACATCGGCCGGGTTCAGCGTTCAGAAGTTACTCCAACTATTTATGACTACCGTGATATAAAAATTGATTATCTGAATAAACTGTTTCTGAAACGAAATACTTTTTACAGAAAGATTGATAAACAAGCAACCTTGTTTGATGAACCAGCAGAAGAAATTGCAGATACAAACACCATTACAATTGAACGGCAAATAAAAGTTCCGATTGAACAACTTGAATTTCGTTATGGCAGTGTTGTGTTTAAATACTCCATTCCTGAGTTGAAAGCTGAACTTGAATTTGAAATTGAAAATCTTGAAGTAAGACCTGAGTTTGAAGTATTGAAACCGTACTTTGCAAAAGCACTTAAATCGAAGAATGTAAAGATTGATATACATGCAGAGTTTGTAAATGACAAACCGATTTCACAGTTAGCTATATCAAATGATGTCGAGAAAATAAATCGTGAAGTAATTGAAGGTGTAAAATTCACTTTTGTTTCAAAAAATATTATTGGAAGACCATTGCTTCAAAATGAAAATCTTTTAGACATCAATCAAATTCAGGCAGAGAAAATCAATTCACTTTACAATTCAGGTGAAGAACTATTGGAAGATATTTTGAAGAAACAAAATTTTAAACATCACAAGCAGCTACAGTTCTTATCGCAGCGACATGATAGGAGCACCTTGAAGATTCGTTTTGTGTTAAGTCCTTTTTCTTTTGTTTTTTTATTGACAGGCGAAGAACAGTTTCACATTGTACTGGAAACACTGGACACAGAAGAAGCAACTTCTTTGTGGCACTTCGCAAAGGACACAGCTACACTTAAAACAAAGTTGAAAGAAATTGATGCACAGCTTGGCGTCATTCGAAACAAAGGTAGACGGGTCTTCCTTGAAAATCAACCTGAGAATTTTAGTCGCATCTTACATGACTATACAGACGATAAAAAGGGATTTATTATTTGGAAAGACTTACTTGAAGAACGAATAGTATGAATTTATTGACGTTTTTTATTCCAGACATTTAAATCCCTCTGAATTCTAATCATTGATCCTCTCCGCTTTTGAGCAGGGTGGCGCACGGTTCTATACAACGGCAGCAAATGCCATTTGCTGCCGAAAATTAGAAATCAGTATTTAGCAATTATGCGGATAATTGATTGTCGGTGGAACCTGTAAGTAGCATATTAGTAACCCCTGAATACAACCTCCGATGTTGGGGACTCGCATCAGAAATACTGGTTGCATTCGAGGCATAAAAATACCCTTCCATTGGTGTAGCGCCTGTCCTGTTTTCCGCATTGGGTCAGTCTGAGTTTTGAGGGTATTTAAAAATTTTCAAGAGATGATTCTGCAATGGCTCTTTAGCAAACAGAAGCGAAGATTTTTTGCCTGATTCGGGTAAGGTGAATGAGAGTCGGTAAATGG
>JAPLTZ010000391.1 GCA_026397895.1 Verrucomicrobiota bacterium
AAGCTATCCACGTCAAGCGCGCAGCAGTTGCGGCGGCTGCAGCGGCCAAGTGATTTGACTCGCCACGGTGGGCGCGAAGATTTACGGTGCGGTCAGTTCCCGAAAGCAAACGACCAATTATGGACATCATCTTCAAATGCCCCGAGTGTGAACAAGAACTGGCAGTCGACAGCGCCGGCGCCGGTTCGGAGATCGAGTGTCCGTCCTGCGGCGAGAAGATTGTCATCCCCGAACAAGCTCCCGCCCCCGTTGCGCCGGTGAATCTTCCGCCCCCGCCGGCAGCCGGTTCGGGCGGCGCGCACCAACCGGTCAACGCCATCGCCAGCTCCGCCGCCGCCAAGGTGGAGATGCACTTGAAAGTGCCGGTCAGCGCCAAACCGACCGGCAGCCTCATCGCCAAGAGCAACAAGCCGCTGGAGGTCGCGGCGAAGGAAACCGACAAAAAAGTCCGCGTCAAAACCATCCGCCATACGGACTGCATCGAAGTCGGCCACGACAAGTTCGATGAGTTTGTCAGCAGCTTTCTGGTCAAAGTGGGCGAGCCGAACGTCATCAGCATCAATCCGCTCACCTACACGCATATTGATATCGGCTCGCAGAAGCTGCTGACCGACTATGCGGTGATGATTGTTTATCGCGGTTGATTTTTTTCTTTGGGAAAAAATTTTGACAAACGGGCGCGGCTCCCTATCTTGTCCGCCGCTGGATGGGGTCTTAGCTCAGTTGGTAGAGCGTCTGAATGGCATTCAGAAGGTCAGGAGTTCGACCCTCCTAGGCTCCACCAGTCTTCGCTTGAACGCAGTGAAAGCGAAGACTGCCGCGCCGAAGCGCAGCGTAGGCGGGCGGAAACCATCGTGCGCCGGGACGCTTCGACTCGGCAGGCCAGCAACGGGAGGCGCGATTCGCGCAATGAAATTTTCCTACGTCTACATTCTGCAAAGCGAGGCACGCCGAGAGACGTTTTACACCGGTCGCACGGACGATTTGCAAGCCCGTTTGCAGAAGCACAATGCCGGCGAAGTGACGCACACCGCCAAATTTCGTCCGTGGAAAATCAAGACGGCAATTGCTTTTACCGACAAGGAACAGGCGGTGAAGTTTGAATGCTATCTGAAAACGAGTTCCGGCCGTGCGTTCGCAAAAAAACGCCTCTAATCTTCCACCATGCGCCCGCTTCGCCTCCTCACGATTTACCTCGCGGTTGTTTTCATCGGCGGAGCGCTGATAGCGCCGGGGCTTTACTGGCTGGCGCAATGGAGCGCGGCGCATCAGCCTGCGCTGCAAAAAATCGCCGCCAGCCCGTTCCATCGCTACGTCAACCGCTCGCTGCTCATCCTCGCGTTGGCCGGGCTTTGGCCGCTGCTCCGGCAGCTCGGCGTAAATTCGGGCCGCGATCTCGGTCTGGGGTGGTCGTCGCAGCGCGGCTCAAATTTACTCGGCGGATTTCTGTTGGGCTTCGTGTCGCTGGCGCTGGTCGCCACGTTGGCGATTGTTTTGGGCGACCGAACTTGGAACATGGATGCGACGACCTCGCAAATCATTTCAAAGATGTTCAGCGCGGCGCTGACAGCGGCGGTGGTGGGAACGCTGGAGGAAATCCTTTTTCGAGGCGGCATCTTCGGCGGGTTGCGGCGGGCCGAGCAGCGCGGTGTGTGCGCTGGTGCATTTTTTGGAAGGCGCGGAAGTGCCGGGGAATGTGACGTGGCTTTCCGGCCTGCAACTGCTGCCGCCGATGCTGGCCGGATTCGTGGACGCGCAAAAGCTCCTGCCCGGCTTCTTCAGCCTCACCGTCGCGGGCGCGCTGCTGGCGCTGGCGTATCAACGCACCGGCGGCCTGTATTTTTCCATCGGCCTGCACGCGGGCTGGATTTTCTGGCTCAAAAGCTACGGTTTCCTGACCGCCACCGCGCCCGGCGCGAACGCGTGGTTCTGGGGCACGGGCAAACTGATTGACGGCTGGCTCGCGTTCTTCATTCTGCTGCTGACGCTGGCCGGCGCGGGGAAATTTCTCCGGCAAAAACCGGTCCCGGAAAAAACATGAGCGGATTCAAGGGCGCGATCAAGCGATGGGCGAATGCCGGTTTGAATTTTTTCTATCCGGAGGCGTGCCAGCTTTGCGGCGGCGAACGCGCCACGCCGGACGAGGGCTACGTTTGCCGGCGTTGCTGGTTGCAGGTGCGTTTCATCCGTCGCCCTTTTTGCGAACGCTGCGGCCTGCCGTTCCAAGGTGACCTCACCGCGAAATTCGAGTGTTCCAACTGTCGCGAGATGGAACTGCATTTTACCTCCGCCCGCTCCGCCGTGGTCGCGCGCGGCGTGGTGTTGGAAGTCATCCACCGCTTCAAATACAACCAGGCCGAATGGTTCGAGCCGTTCCTCGCCGACCTGCTCGCGCGGGAAGCCGCGGCGGAATTGCGTCCGGGCGAATGGGATTTCATCGTGCCCGTGCCGCTGCATTCGTTGAAACAACGCGAACGCGGCTTCAACCAGGCCGCGCGCATCGCGGCGGCCTTGAGCAAGCGGGTGAAAATTCCGGTCAACGACGGCTTCCTGCGCCGCCGGCGCCCGACGCGCACGCAGACATTGCTCACCCGCGCCGAGCGCGCCGTCAACGTCCGCCGCGCCTTCGCCGTGCGGCCGGGCGTGAAGCTGCGGGGCGAGCGCATCGTGCTGGTAGACGACGTTTTCACCACCGGCGCGACCACCAGTGCGTGCGCTGCGACCTTGCAGGCGGCGGGCGCGGGCGCGGTTTGCGTCTGGACAGTCGCCCGCGGTTTGTAGATAATCCGCTCACCGTTTGAAACAGGAATCTCCAATCAGTGCCGGCTGGCGGACGTTCCCTCTGTCCGCAACGCCAGCCCGCTTTTTTCAACCCGCTTTCTGACCATGGCCACCACCTCGTTCACCAAAAAA
>JAPLTZ010000301.1 GCA_026397895.1 Verrucomicrobiota bacterium
CGCGGGCTGGCGCATTGGTGCGCGCCCGAGGTGATGGATATTCCCGGCGCGGACGCGGCGTTGATCGCGCAGCTTGTGGGCTGGGGATTGGTGCGCGATATCGCGGAGCTTTACCGGCTGAAGGTGGCGGAGCTGGCGGCGTTGCCCGGCGGGGACGAGGTTTCGGTACGGAAGTTTTGGGACGCCATCGCGGCAAGCCGGCAACGCGAGGCGTGGCGGCTGTTGGTGGGGCTGGAGATCCCGCTGGTCGGCGCGGCGGAAGCGCAGTTGTTGACGGCGGGTTTCCCGACAGTGGACGCGGTCTTCGCGGCGGGGGCGCCGCGGTTGATGCAGGATGCGGGTGTGAGCGCGGCGGTGGCGCAGAGCATCATCCGCTGGCACAGCGACTCCGTGAACCGCCAACTGATCAAACGGCTGCAGAAGGCGGGATTGAATTTCCAGTCGGAGCAGGAGCAGTTTTTTCTCACAGAAACCGTAAAACACACCCATCACGTGGTCTGAAAAAGCTGAGTCACGTCAGGGCTTGTTATGAGTTGTATTCTAGCCGGTTTTACGTTCCAAGGCGGCCTCAACTTGGTTGATGGTCGGATTCTTCCGAACGATTTTCCCAACGGTTTCAAGAAGCTGCGTCTCTATTCGTTCCATTGCCTGTTCCATTTGCTTTATTCTGTCATCCTTGATCCGTGCAGCTTGATCCACTTTTGCAAGTTCGTCTTTGAGCGAGCTGAGTTCCGTCTGCGTGAATTTCTCATCCAAAGCCTTGGTCTCCATCCCAGCGCGGGAAATATAGATGTCCGGCATGGGACTGCTGAATTTCCACCCATAACGATAACAAAGTTCCTGCCGGTTCAATTTGGTAGCGTAATACGTGGCTGAGCTGTGCCGAAACAGGTGGTAATAGATGTTTCGTTGCAGAACCCGTTGTCCCAGACGCCGCAAAAACTTCTTTGCGACGAGATAACTGATGTTGAATACCGGATCGCCCGACTTCGCCCCCATCTGCTTTCGCAGGAGGATGAAATCCCGGACTGCTTCCGCTGAATTTTTCCAATATAGGGCAATTGTCCGGCCCAAGGTCTTGGAATATTCCTCTTTCAAAGCTATACGGGTAAAATTTTCGCGTCCTTCCGCCAAGAACACATCCTCCATGCGAATATTGTGAAATTCCTGGGCTCTAGCTCCGGCATCAAACAGCACGGCGATGAGAAACTTATGTTCGGGTTTGCCGCACGCTTTGTAGAGCTTGTCGATTTCCTGTTCACTGAGAAATTCGGGGGTCTTGGGCTGGTCGTGGGTATCGAACCAACTGGTCAATGGCAAAGCCTTGGCATCGCCGAGTCGCCAGCGTAGAAAGATGCGCAGCAGCTTGCGAATGTCCACCTGGGTGTTGTGCCGGTAGGGGCGGCGGTGCTGGGAGCTGACCACCTTGCCGGTAGAAAGGGCCTTTTCGAAGCGTTCAAGATCGGCGACGGTTAGACGCGCGGTGGACTTGTTCAGAAATTCCAGCGGGGTTTTGAGCATGCTGAGGTATTTGAGCTGGCGGCTGGTGGAGATTTTCTTGCCCCGGTTGACCTTGCCGAGTTCGAGCTGTTCCAGGAATTCGAGCAATTCGCGTTTGGTGGAAGCGGGGATCTTCCATTGGCCAATTTGCTTTTTTCGCTTATCCAGGTTGCAGTATTGAATAGTGATTCGTTCGGCCATGACGTATGGAAGCGATTAGACTATTTAAGCTTTTCGGGAAAGGGACAAAAAGGGTTGACGCTCTCCTAAGGCTAGTGCCATTTATGTCCCACGCCCTGTATTGTTCTGCTGTGCCCGCAGAATCATCAAGACCATCTGAAGCGCTTCGATCGAGCTGGACTCGAGCAGCTTGGCCAGCGATTCCGTATCTTCGCGGATTGGTGGAGATGAATTCTCGGTTGGAATTTCCATGCCGGCATAAGTTCGTTGACACTTATAAAGCTACGGCGCAATCCGTTCGGAACAGCGTGGCATTCGCCTTTAATGTATAAATGTCAGTATGACATTCAACGCAGACATTAAATGACATTAATGCCCCAACCGATTGAAATTCAATGGCTAGGCGCATGACTTAAATTCAGGCTCGAATTGGCCCTATAGTTGGCTTCTCGGTTGATAGGTTTGCGGGCAGGAATGGGCAAAAGGATGGGGTAAAATATTCCCACACATATAATGTGTAATCAGTCATACTTCCTGCGGAGGAAAATCCGGTAAGGCCGATGGGATTTGTTCTTGGTCGCCGCCTGCCGGTCATAGAACACCGGTGGCGTCTCATCCGTTCCTGCCGGCACGGTATTGGCCAGATAACGCAGGGCGGTGGCGACCGCGTGACCGCTACGTTTGGTCAACCGCATGAGTCGGGACAGGCTCAACGGGTATTTGTAACACGGCCGGGTGCGATACAGTTCCCGGTAATAGAGCACAATCTTCTCATAGACATGGTCAACCAGCCGTTGCTGTTTCAGGTCCAACTCTTCCACCACGCCGGATTTGACCCAGACACGTTTCTCAATCGTCGTCACCTCCGGCATTCGGCACTCGGGGGAAGCGGACCAGGCAGGGGCTAGTGCGTCCTTTGATTTTGACGATGCCTTCGCCCACCCGTAGCTGGTCCAGGAAGGTTTCTTCACTTTGATCGAGAAAGAGCGCGCGCCGGGCCGAGCGGATGTCTTCCTCATGCTGTAGTCCGAGAATGATAAGCGTGTTGCTATTGCCCATCAGGTAAACCGGGATGAGCGACGGATGCTGGGTGATGCTTACCAATCCTTCGCCGAACCCTCGGATTTCCCTGAACACATTCTCCAGACTGTTGGTGGTTTGGTGTTCAGCATTGCTGCGCGGGAACAGATTGTGAACTTCTTCTAGGAACGTCACATGGCGTAACTGGTTGGTTTCACCCTGGCCAAGGCGATACAGATGAATCCATCGCAGCAATAAGTCGCTCAAGAACACACGCAGCGGTTTGGGCAGTTCCTGATCCAGTTCGATGATGACTGGTTTATCCAGCAATTCCTCCAGCTTGAGTGGATGCCGGGCATTGAATGCGCCTGAAGCTGGTCCAAAGGTGAACGTCCTTACGATTCTCTGGCAGGAATCCTGCCACAACATCCTTCTCCCTTTGAACTGCACCCGGTCAAGCTCCTCGGCGACATCAAAGAAGTTGGGATATTGCTCCACCTTGCCATCGTAGAACCCGAAGTCTGCGAACTTTTTGTCCAGCGCTTCGATGAGGACGTCGGCGACGCCCGGACCGGAGATGTGGGATTTTTCCAACGCCTCGGCCACCGCGCTGATCCAGGTTTTGGGATGGACACCGGGTGGACCGCGCAGGGGATTCCAGTGGAAAGGAAGGTGTCCTTTTCGGCCCACCGAATAAACTTCGATCTGCTTCGCTTTTTCAATCGGTTGAGAACGCAACGTGTGATAACTACGTTTCCAATCCACAACCAGGAACGGAATGTCCTGCTCTAACAGTCCCAGCAACAGCAGTTGGGCGACGTTGGTCTTGCCCCCGCCGGTGATGGAATAGATGCCGATGTGCTTGATGAAATTTTCCCGGCGCAGATATAGCGGCTGCAGGGCCTTGCTTCCGTAACAGATTTGGCCCAATAGAAATTCGCCGGCGGCGGCTTCGGGCGAGGGTGGGGGCAGTAAAATTGGGTCGCCTCCCACCGCTGCTCCGAAATATTGATTAGCCATTAGATTAATGAGCGCTTCCGCTTCCAGTCTGGCCTGCGGCGATTCCGCGGTCGCATACGAAAGCCACAGCGCATTGGCGCGGTTGCCCAGCAGCGGCTTCAGCTTTTTACAAATCGTCTTCAGATCTTGATCCCGCATGGTTTAGAAATATCGACCGGTTCTTGGCCTGCTCGTGGACCTCCCAGGTTTCAAGAAAATCACGCATGACCATGACCACATCCCGCCAGCACAGGACATCCTCGTTCCGCTGCTGCTCGCCAAGTTTCAGGCCGGAGTTTTGCCACTGGGAAACATCTTTTGGGTCACGCAAGTGGTAACGGGCCAGCCGGGTGGAATGTTGGAGCTGATTTTGAATGTTCGACTGATCCTGATTAAGCCGGTCGAGATTGTGATTCCAGATGGCGAAACGGGTCTGGATTTCGGCGGCCAGGGTTTCCAGCTTGGTGCGGAGCACGCCGCTCTTCGAGTTCAGTAACTGATTCAAATTGTCGTCCTCTGGCGTCGGATTAGGCGTTGGCAAATATTGTGATTCCATGAATCTGCAAAACGATTGGGGTATTAAAAGCTTTGTGCTCGAAACGTTCGGAAGGATTTGTCCGAACCGATTGACCACAAAGTTTATTAACCCTGAAGTGGTGACA
>JAPLTZ010000421.1 GCA_026397895.1 Verrucomicrobiota bacterium
ACCAACATCTCAGCCAACCACACGGCCACCGCCACCGTTTCGGCCAACCTGCACGGCGTGGGCGCAACGCTTACCAAAATCAGCACGGGCAAAACCGTTCTGTCCGGCACCAATGACTATAGCGGCAACACCGTCATCACCGCCGGCTCCGTCCAGATCGGCAATGGCGGCACCTCCGGCTCGATTGTCGGCAACGTCACCAACAACGCCACGCTCATCTTCAACCGGGCGAACAATTACACCTTCGGCGGCATCATCACCGGCACCGGCAACCTGACCAATAGCGGCACCGGAGTTTTGACGCTTTCCGCCGCCAACGGCTACTCCGGTGCGACGACGGTCAGCGCCGGCACTTTGAAGGCGGCCACCAGCGCCGCCCTCGGCACCGGCAACGTGTTCGTGGATGCCACCGGCACGCTGGCCATGACCGGCACGCTGGCTTTGTCCGGCAACCTGACCAACAACGGCGGAACGATTTCCATCGGCCTGACCAGCAACCCGGCCAGCGGCAACGACCAAGTGACTGTGGCGGGCAGCTTGCAGAACACTGCTGACAGCAAGATTGCGATCCGCGGCCTCTCGGGCGGCGTGCTCGGCGCGGGCACTTACACGCTGATAACCTCCAGCTCCACCAACGCCACCCCGGTGTTCACGCTGGCGCAAAACATCGCCAACGCAACTCTCGCTTTCTCCGGCACGACGCTGACGCTCGTCGTCGGCGGCGGCGGGGCGGTCGTCCCTGAAATCTGGGCCGGCGACGGCGCGGGCAACGCGTGGGATGTGGCGACGACGCCGAACTGGACGCTCGGCACCGGCGGCCCGGCAGTCGGCTTCACGAACGGCTTGGACGTTGTCTTTGAAGACTCCACGGCCAACACGACCGTGAACCTGAACACGACGGTCACGCCCAACAGCGTGACGGTCAGCGCCACGAGCAACTACGTCATCACCGGCAGCGGCAAAATCAGCGGCAGCACCGCCATCACCAAGACCGGCAGCAGCGGCATCCTGAAGCTGGACGGGGTGAACGACTACACCGGCGGCACGGTCATCAATGGCGGTTCGTTGTTCGTCTCGAGCAACAACGCGGCGGGCAGCGGCGACATCACCCTGAACACCGGCCACAACGCCTTGGCCGCCGTGCAGAACGTCAGCCTGGCCAATAACATCAACCTCGTCGCTGGCACAGGATTGTTCGGCATTTCCGGTGGCGGCACCGCAGCAAATGGCTACTCCTCCAACCTGGTCATCAACGGCAGTGTGAACCTGAACGGCAGCGCCAAGATTCTGTCCACCCGCACCACCCAGTTGACTTTGAACGGCTCGGTGACCAACGGCGACATCGTGGTTTTCAACGGCAACGCGAACACGGGCAACACCCTGACGCTCGCGGGCAACAACACCTTCACGGCCGGCGTGACGATGACCAACGGCGGTGAGTTGGACATCAACAGCGCCACGGCGTTGGGTGCGAGTTCCGGCACGTTGGTTTTTGGCGGCAGCCAACCCCTTGTGCTCGATAACACCAGCGCAGGCAGCATATCGAACGCTAACAACAACCCGGTGACCATCTCGAAAGGCGTCACGTTCAACGGCACCAGAGACCTGAACCTCGGCACCGGCGCCGTGACGATTGCCGCCGCCTTCCCGACGTTGAGCGTCACTGCCAATACCCTGACCCTCGCTGGCGCGGTCGGCGAAGACATCGCCGGGCGAATGTTGGTCAAGGCCGGCAACGGCACGCTGGTGCTCTCCGGCGCGAACACCTTCAGCGGTGGTCTGACGAACAGCGCGGGCACGCTCAAGATCAACAACGCCTCCGCCCTGGGCACCGGCAAGTTCACCCTCGCCGGCGGCTCGATTGACAACACCTCCGGCAGCGCGATTGTCAACGCGAACAACAACGTGCAGGCGTGGAACAGCGACTTCACCTTCTTCGGCGCGAGCGACCTGGACCTCGGCACCGGCGCGGTGGCCTTGAGCGCCAACCGCACCGTGACCGCCAGCGCCGGCAACCTCACCGTCGGCGGCGTCATCAGCGGCACGGCGTTCAGTCTGACCAAGGTGGGCAGCGGCACGCTGACCCTCTCCGGCGCGAACTCCTTCACCGGCAACCTGACCAACTCCGCCGGCACGCTGGTCGTGCCCACGGTCAACAACGCCTCCGCCGCCGGCCCGCTCGGCAACAACGCCAACGCGGTCTCGCTCGGTTCGAGCGGCAACACCGCCGTCCTGGAATACACCGGCGCGACGGCGAGTTCCTCCAAGAAACTCAACCTCGTCACCGGCGGCACGGGCGAGGTCAAGATTGACGACTCCGGTGCCATCCTCACCGCCACCGGCGTCATTGACGGCAGCGGCAACCTGACCAAGACCGGCAGCGGCGCGTTGCGCCTCAACGCCGTGAACCTTTTCACCGGCAACCTGACCTTGAGCGCGGGCACGCTCATCGCGGGCGGCGCGAACACGACCTGCCTGGGCGCGGGCACGCTGACCTTGGGCGGCGGCGAAATCCAGATGATCAGCGATTCCGGCCGCAATTACGGCCGCAACACCACCGTCAACGGCAACGTGACCATGACGAGCGACAAGAGCAGCGCCGGCGGCGCGGGTCAGACCTACACGTTCGGCACGCTGGCCATCGGCGCGCAGACCCTCACCGTGAAGGCGGCGGAAAACCCTGACAGCGGCACGGCGGGCGTCACCTTCGGTGCCGTCACCTTGAGCGGCGCCCCGACCTTCTACGTCACCAACAACACGCTGGGCGCGACCACGCTCCTGACCTTGAATGGCACGGTCTCCGGTGCGGCCGGGCTGACCAAGGATGGCAACGGGCAGTTGACGCTCGCGCAATCCAACAGCTACGCCGGCGACACGACGGTGAGCGCGGGCCAGTTGATTCTCAACGACAAGGATGCCATCGGCCGGGGCACGTTGTTCATCAACGGCGGTTTCGCCCAGGTCGCCATCGGTAGCACCGCCATAACCAACAATGTGGTCAACAACAGCGGATTGCAGGTGAACGGCAACGGCGTCCTGACCGGCACCTTGAGCGGCAGCGGCTGGGTCAACCATGTCGGCGGCGGCGCGTTCACGATGACCTTGGGCGGCACCAACACCGGCTTCTCCGGCGTCATCACGAACTACGGCACGATGGCGATGAGAAACCGCTGGGCGCCGGGGACGGGCACGATTTACATGGGTGATGGAGTCGGCGCAGCCTCTTCATCGCTGGAAGTGGCTTCCGGCTCCTCCGGCAGCTTTACCGGAGTGGACGCCATCACCAACCCGATTGTTCTGCTGGGCCTCAGCAGCTTCGGCAACAACCAAAGAGCGCTGGAAATCGCCGGTGTCGTCAGCGGCAGCGGTGCCCTCGCCAATGCCGGCACTTCAACCCTTACCTTGAGTGGCGACAACACCTTCAGCGGCGGCATGACGGTCAAATCCTCCACCTTGCTGGTGAAGAACCCCACCGGCAGCGGCACCGGCAGCGGCGCCGTGGTGGTGACCAACACCTCCACCCTCGGCGGCTCTGGCGCGATCGCGGGCGCGGTGACGGCCTACACGGGCACGACCGTCAAGCCCGGCCTCGGCGGCACGGACACTTCGCCGCTGACCATCAACAACAACCTCACGCTTGATGCGGGCGGCACGACCCTGATCGGCATCAACCGCACCAATTCGCCGAACACTGCGGCCACCCTGAACATCACCGGCACGCTGGCCAAGGCGGGCACGCTGACCGTGACCAACGTCGGCTCGGCGTTGCAGGGCGGCGACAGCTTCACCATCTTCAATGTCACCGGCGGCGCGAGCGGCAGTTTCAGCGCCACCAACCTGCCGACTTTGGGCGCGGGCCTGAACTGGTATCCCACCAACAACGCCCAGACGTTGATCGTCAACCGCGCGCCGACCGCCAGCGCCCTCACGATGGGTGCGCTCCGCGGCGAGCCGCAGACGCTGAAGATCATCGGCGGCAAACATGCTCCCGGCGACGCCGACACCGACGGCCTGACGATTGCCGGTGTCACCCAGGGCGCGCACAGCACCGCAGTGACCACGGACGGCACGAACGTGACCTACACCTCCACCAACACCTTCACCGGCGTGGACGTGTTCAACTACGTCGTGACGGACAGTCGGGGCGGCTACGCCACCAACACGGTGACCGTGACGGTGATCCCGAACGAGGGTTACAACCTGATCTCGCCGGTGGGCACGATCACCAACGGCACGGTGGAGCTGCGCTTCGCGGGCATCCCGACCTTCCCCTATGCGCTGGATTGGGCGACCAACCTGACGGCGCCGATCAACTGGATGCCGGTGATCACCAATAATGCGGACACGAACGGGCTGGTGAACTTCACCAACACCTCGGCCGAACCGGCGAATTATTTCCGCACGCGGACGCCGTAAGCCGAACCCTGAAACCGAACACTTAACAAAAACAAAGCTATGAAAAAAATACTCCTCCTGGGCGCGGTGCTGGCGGCGGCCCTCTCGGCCCAAGCGACGCTGGTGATCAGCTACGATTCCGGCGTCATCAACCAGACCGTCGTGGACGGCAGCGCGTCGGGCGTGGCCCTGTCGCAGACCTACAGCGGGCTGTTCAACGGGGATGCCAATCTCGGCATCAACGACGTGAGCGTGAACCTGAACATCACCGGCGGCTACAACGGCGACCTGTATGGGTATCTGGTGCTGCAATCGGCGGACGGCTTCACGATGACGTCCATCCTGCTGAACCGGGTGGGCCGGACGGACGCGACGGGCTACGGCTCGAGCCAGTCGGGCTTCGGGAGCATCACGTTGAGCGCGGCGGGCAGCCCGAACATCCACGATGTGGTCGGCGATCCGGCTGGCGGGACGTATCTGGCGGACGGGCGCACGACCAACCCGAACGGGGACTTTACGGGGTCAAGTTCGACGGCGGGGTTGGATGTGTTTAACAATCACAATGCGAACGGGACGTGGACGCTGTTCCTGGCGGACATGGCGACGGGCGACCAGAGCACGTTGGTGAAGAACGTGAGCGTGGTGCCCGAGCCGGCGACATGGGCGCTGGCGGTTTTTGGGATTGGATTTATGGTCATGGGCCTGACGCGGCGTCTGCGCCGCGAAAAAGTGGGGACTGCTGCCCATTGACCGACGTTTCCCCCACAGGCCAGCCGGCAACCCCGGCTGGCCTTTTTGCTGCCCGGCCAAAAGGAGCGGACTTTCGCCAATTTTGGTTTTGGCGGTTGGCCCAGGTTCGGTTATGTTTCCAGCGTTGAACCCATGTCAGGCCCTGAATCCAAAACCAGCGGTTCGTCTTTGCCTATGAAGCCAGGAATGTCTGCGTCGCGTCAGTTTCAACCGGAGCGGTCCGGTCGCCGCCCCAGCCGGCGGGCCTTCACGCTCATCGAGCTGCTGGTGGTCATCGCCATCATCGCCATTCTCGCGGGGCTGCTGCTGCCGGCGCTGGCGAAGGCCAAGGCGAAGGCGCAACGGATCAAGTGCCTGAGCAACCTCAAGCAGATGGGACTGGGGGCCTTCATGTTTGCGGATGATGATGCCGATGGCGGGGATTATGGCGGCGTCAACGCCAGCCACCGATACACCACCACGGCCAACGGTGGCGGCGATGACGTGAATTATCTGACCAATTACATCACGGCTTTGAATGTTTTTTCCTGCCCCAGCACCCGCAATTACATTGACCCTGACACATTCATCACGACCGTCGGGCAATATAACATTCAGGGGGATCATCGGGGCGGACGGCTGTCATTGACTGTCAATGCCGCCGCCCGGAATGGCGGGCGGGATACCGTCACGAATTTTCACAGCTACGCCGTGTTCGGGATGTATTTCCATGGCGGAGTCATCGGCAATATCGATCAGTTGAAAACGATCAACAACGTGGCCGGTTACGTGACCAAGCACAGCAGCGGACATCCCTCGTGGCCGGTGCCTGCCGGCAGCCGGCCGGGGCCGACCGGCACCATGATATTCAGCGATCAGGATAATGCTTCCGCCACCGATCCCGGCCGGGTCTATGGCAACTATCCTGAAGCCGGCGACAATCATGGGGCGGCGGGAAACAATGTGGCGTATTGCGATGGTCACGCCGCCTGGGTGGCGCAAAAAAAATATCCGCCCATGTTCATGCTTTCGCAGGACGAAAATTCGGCAGGCTACCTTGTGCCCAACCCGGCGCCTTGAGTCAGGACGGCGACTTTGGTTTCTTCGCGGTCTTCGCGCAACTCCCGCAGCCTCATGGCGGAAAACCGAACGCCAGCTTCACCGCCGCGTATTCCGGGTGAATCGTCCCGTCCGCCGCGCGGATGATGAGTTCCGGCTCGCTCCACGTCCGCGAACGCATCGCCTCCGGCAAATCCGTCGCCCGCATCATCACGAACAGGCCCAGCAGCGGTCGCTCACCCTCGCGCAACACCACGGGCCGCCGCCGCACGATGACCAGTCCCGCCGCTGTCGCGCCCGCCTTCACGCGCTCCTCCTGTTCCGTCGGCGCGATGGGAAACACGCACGCGAACACGCCGCCGCGGGCGAGATGCGCCGCTGCCGTTGTGCAATAATCCGCCACGTTGCCGCGCAGTTCGAAGCGGCACGCGAGTTTCTGCGGGTGCTCGCTCTCCACGCCGCTGCCTTGCGGAAAATACGGCGGGCTGCCCAACACGAGGTCGAATTGCTCGCCCTCGCGCAGCACGTTCGCATCGCGGAAATCACCCGCACGGACTTCGTAGCGTTCCGTCAGCCCGTTCCACGCCGCCGATTTGCGCGCCAGCCCGGCAGCCGCCACGCCGCGATCATCCCCACCGTGCCGATGCCGCTGCCGAGGTCCAGCACCGTGCGCGCCGTGGGACACCAGCCCGTGCCATACCACGCGGTCAAAACGTCGTCGGTGGAAAAACGGTGGCCGTCCTTCAATTGAAAAATGCGGAAGTGGCCGCTGATGGCGTCGAGCGTTTCGCCCGGCTCGGCGGCGGGTTCGCCGGTCAGCGCGCCCGGCGGAATCGGGCCGGGTTTCGCCCAGCCTTTGAAGTGGGTTTTCGGCGCGGTCATCGGCGGCGCGCGGCGAGGAATTTCTCCACGTATTTGCCGAGCATGTCGGCCTCGAGGTTCACGGCATCGCCGACCTTGCGGTCGCGGAGCGCGGTGATCTCGTAGGTGTGCGGGATGATCCAGATGCGGAAACTTTTTTTCTGCACGGCGGCGACGGTGAGGCTGATGCCGTCCACCGCTGCCGAGCCTTTGAAGACCATGTAGCGCATCACGTCCGGCGGCGCGGCGATGTCGAGGACGTGGTCGCGGCCCGCGCGCTCCCAGCGGATGATCTTGCCGACGCCGTCAATGTGGCCGGTGACGAAGTGCCCGCCGAACTCGCCGCTCGCGCTCAAGGGCCGCTCGAGATTCACGAGCGAACCGACCTTGGCGAATTGCAGGTTCGTGCGCCGCCACGTTTCCTGCAGCAGGTCGAACTGGACGAGCTTGGATTTGCCGCTCCCGGAAATCTTCACCGCCGTGAGGCAGCAGCCGTTGATGGCCACGCTGTCGCCGAGCTTGAGGCCGCGGCCGGTCGTGCCGACGCGCACGGTGAGTTGGATGGATTTGGCCGCCGGTTTGATTTTCTCGACGACGCCCGCTTCTGCGACAATGCCTGTGAACATGGTTCAGAGTTTCAAGTGTCAGGTTTCAAGTTTCAAGCAGACATTTGCCGTCAACAACAGGTCTGCGCCCAACTTGCGCCAGCGGACTTCGTGGAGTTGGAGCGCCTCGTCCAGACTCCGCGCGCCGTCGCCGGCGACGGCTTTGCGGGAATCGCGTCCGCCGAGAATCTTGGGCGCGGAGAAAAACGCCACGCGTTGCGCGAAGCCGCCGAGCAGGAACGAGGCGTTGACCTCGCCGCCGCCTTCGACGAGGAGGCTGGTGACGTTTTGCGCGCCGAGCTTTTTCAACAGCCAGGGCAAATCAAGTGCGGAGTGCGGAGTGCGGAGTGCGGATTTGGCCAGCGGCGCCACGAGGACGTTCACCCGCTTGGCCAGCGCGGCGACGCGCGACTTGGGCGCGCGCTGGCTGACGACGATGGTTGTCAGCGCCGCGTGTTCGTCGCTGACGACTTTGGCGGTGAGCGGCGTGCGCGCCATCGAATCCAGCACGATACGGCGAATTTGTTTCTGACCTCTGACCTCTGACTTCTGACTTCTGGCCGTCAGGCTCGGGTTGTCCGCCAGAATCGTGTTCACGCCGACGAGGATGGCGTCGCTGCCGTGGCGCAGTTTCATGCCGTGGGCGCGGGCTTGTTCGCCGGTAATCCATTTGGATTCGCCGCGGGCGGTGGCGATCTTGCCGTCGAGCGTCATCGCGGCCTTGACGGTGACGAACGGAGTGCGGCGGACGATCCAGTGGTTGAAGACTTCGTTGAGGCGCATGCACTCGTCGGCCAGAACGCCGTGCGTCACGGCAATTTTGGCGCGTTTCAAAATGGTGAAGCCTTTGCCCGCGTGCGGCGGGTTCGGGTCGGTCGCGCCGCTGACGACGCGCTTGATGCCGGCGGCGATGATGGCGGCGGTGCAGGGCGGGGTGCGGCCGTGGGTGCAGCAGGGTTCGAGCGTGACGTAGAGCGTCGCGCCGCGCGGATTGTGGCCGTGCTTGGCGGCGTCGCGGAGGGCTTCGATTTCGGCGTGGGGCTGGCCGGCGCGGCGATGCCAGCCGCGCCCGATGATTTTGCCGCGCTGCACGAGCACTGCGCCGACCATGGGGTTGGGCGAGGTTGTGCCGTAACCACGGCGGGCGAGTTGGAGGGCGAGGCGCATGAGGTCGGCGTCGGTCATGGTGGAAGCATGTTAGCGGTGGGCAGCGGCGGGCGCAAACTCATCGCGGCGGCTGCGGTTTGAGGACGGCATCGGCGCGGAGGTCTTTGACGGCGATGGCGACGTCGTTGAGGCCGGTGACTTCCCAGCCGAGGACGAGGCCGCTGATTTTGTAGTCGGCGGGATTTTTTGAGTCGGGGAGGAAGCCGCGTTTCCAACATTCCTGAAGGCCGGCGAGGATGTGGGGGTAGAGGTCGCCGCGGATGTCCACCCATTCGCCGGGGGCGACGATTTTATCGGCGAAGGGTTGCAGGCCGGGGTTGTAGATGAATTTGTCCGTGCCCTTCTTTTTGGGCGAGCCTTTGTCCTGCATGGCGTGAAGTTTGGTGACGGGTTCGCGGTCGTCGTAGAGGGTGACGCCGAACCAATAGTAGTCGCCGCAGCCTTTGGACTGGCGGTTGAGGTTTTGGATGGTGAAGAAAAAGATGAACTGCGCGGCGTGGGTGTTCCGGGAGTAGCCGGTGAGGTCGGCGGGCTTGCGGTCGCGGAGGAGCTTGGCCTGCATGTGGAAATTGATTTTGGCGAGGTCGGCGAGGCTGGGGGCATTGTTGCCGAGGTGACCGCCGGGGCCGCTGATGCGTTGTTCAAGGTAGAGATGCGGCCAGGGGTCGCCTTTGGCGCGGTATTGGCCGGCGTATTCGTTGTAGGCGTTCACGCCGGAAATGAAATCGGCATCGGCGGGGTGGATGAGGAGGGTTTCGTAATCGTCTTTGAACACGAAGCCGTTGGTGGTGATCTTTTGGAAGGCGGTGTCGGCGAAACAGCTTTTGCTGTGGTGCTGCGCGGTGTTCCAGACGGGCGGGGTGGCGTTGGTGTTCCAGCGGATGGTCTGCTTCGCGCCGGCGCGGTCTTTCACGGTGAGGCCGCGCTGGAAGGCGGTGTCGGCGATGAGTTCGAGGGCGGGCGCGGCGGTGGCGCAGAGCAGCGGGAGGAGGCAGAGGATTTTTTTCATGGGGTTCATCGGCGGGTGCGGCGGTGGAGGCGTTGCCGCCACGGTTGCGGGGCGAGGCCGGTGCGGGCTTTGAATTGATTGGAGAGGTGGAAGGCGGAGTCGAAGCCGAGCAGCTCGGCGATTTCCTTGACGGACTTGGCAGTGTTGGCGAGGAAGTCCTGGGCTTTCTGGAGGCGCATCCGGGTGTGATATTGCTTGGGACTCAGGCCGGTCTTTTCCTTGAACGCCTGCCGGAAATGCGAGTAGCTCGCGCCGAGATTTTTCGCCAGCCGTTCCATGCTCAACGCCTCGTGATACCGCTCGGCGATGGCGGCCTGCGCGCGTTGGATGACTTCATCAATCCGTTGCGGGGCACGGTCGCGGGCGGTCTGGGCGTGTTCGAGCACGGCGAGCAGGTGCGGGCAAAGCGTGGCCAGCACCGCGTGTTTGCCGGGCGCGGGGCGTTGCGCCCACGAATGGCAGCGCTCGAAGCAATGCAGCAAATCCGGGTCAAGACCGGGGCGCAGGACGGGCTTCTTCGGGTCGAGCAAACCGGCTTTGCGGGCGCGGTCCATGGCG
>JAPLTZ010000006.1 GCA_026397895.1 Verrucomicrobiota bacterium
CCAAAACGAATTAACCACGGATGGACACGGATGAACACGGACGGGTAGGGCGGGCAGTCCTCTGCCCGCCGAGACGGCGGCTGCAATCGAGCGGCGCGCACGGAGTGCCGCGCCCTACCTTTGCAACAAATCCGTGCTCATCCGTGAGCGTTCCTACAAGACAGTCTTCACCTTGCGCCTTTGCCTCTTTGCGCCTTTGCGTTGAATTCCCACGCAATTGTTCCGGCTAAACATCAAACAACCAGCAACCCACACAGCACATGGCCAAATTCAAAATCTCGCTCAACATGGAATTCTGCCGCTCGGCGGACAAGTCGTTCGAAGGCGGCGTCAAGATCGCGTCGGAACTCGGCTATCGCTGGGTCGAGCCGATGGTTCACACCGGTTGGGAACTCTTGAGCGAGGTGAATTATTTCCACTCGTTCTCGATGGAGGAAGACCCGCTGCTGATGAAGGAAATCTGCGACCGCTACCGCGTGCGCGTCTCCAGCCTCTCGGCGCATTCGCCGTTGATGAAGCCCGAGGCGGCGGTGGCCCGTCTCACCCGCGCCGCCGTGCTCGCGTCGTTCGTCGGCTGCGACTTCCTTAATTCCGACGAGATGATCAAGCCCACGTGGATGGACGCCAAGTTCGCGCACGACACGATGCGCTACACGCTGACGCGCGCCGCGCAGGTCTGCGCCCGGCACAAAAAATTTCTCTGCATCGAGCCGCACGGGGTTTACACTAAGACCGCCGCCGGCCTGCTCAAGATCGCGAACCTCGTGAAGTCGCCGTGGATTCAGATCAACTGGGACACCGGCAACAGCTACCTCGCCGGCATCGAGGACCCCTACGAGGGGTTGCAGAAAGTGCGCGACCGCGTTTTCCACATTCACGCCAAGGACATTTCGATGGCGCACAGCAGCAAGGAGCGCGGCAAAGTCACCGGCACGCCCGTGGGCTGCGCCTGCGGCGAGGGCGTCGTGGACTGGAAGCGCGTGGCGAAAATCATGGAGCCGGTGGATCGCGAAATCTTTTTGAGCGTCGAGTGCGGCAAGATTGACGAGGCGGGCCGCAGCCTCGCCTTCCTGAAGAAAGAGCTGAAGAAATGGCTGGCCTGACGCGGTTCAAATCTTTGCGCCGAATAATTTGAACCGCCACCAACCATGAGCTCGCACGCCAGCACCGATTCTCCCGGCATCTCCAACTCCGACCGGCGGGCGCTGTTCTGGGCGTGCTTCACCGCCATCGCGGCGACGGCGGCAGTCTTCGCCGTGCGCGGGCAAGTGATCGGCGACTGGGCGCGCGAGTTCGGGCTGACCGAGACGCAGAAGGGCGAGTTGCTCGGCGTCGGGCTGTGGCCGTTCGCGGCGTCCATCGTGGGAGTCAGTCTGGTGGCGGATCGCATCGGTTACGGACGGTGCATGTTCTTCGCCTTCGTGTGCCATGTCGCCTCGACGATCATGTTGCTGTGCGCCAAAGGATATTGGGGGCTCTACGCCGGCACGTTTCTGGTTTCAATCGGCAGCGGCGCGGCGCAGGCGATTGCCGATCCCGTCGTCGCCTCGATGTATCGCCACAACAAAACGACGTGGCTGAACATCCTGCACGCGAGCTGGCCGGCGGGCATGGTGGCGGGCGGCATCGCGGGCATCGCGTTGGGCGTCGGCGGCGGATTGGACTGGCGCTGGCGCATCGGCATGTTGCTCGTGCCGATGCTGCTCTACGGTGTGCTGATGCTGGGCCATCGCTTTCCTGTTCACGAACGCATCGAGGCGGGCGTGTCGGACAAGGACATGTTCCGCGAAACCGGCGCCATCGGCCTGTTCCTCGTGCTGGTGTTTCTGTTCGGCGAATTTGGCCGGCTGCTCGGCCTGCCGTGGTTTGCGGGCGTGCTCGCGGCTGCGGTTTGCGCGGGGGCGTTCGGGATTTTTACGCGCTCGCTGGGCCAGCCGATGTTTCTCTTTCTGCTCGTGCTGATGATTCCGCTGGCGACGACGGAGCTGGGCACGGACAGTTGGATCACGTCGCTGATGGAAGGGCCGATGAAGGCCATGTCCCTCAACGCCGGCTGGGTGCTGATCTACACTTCGCTCATCATGATGATCCTGCGTTTCAGCGCCGCGCCGGTGGTGAAGCTGCTCACGCCGCTGGGCGTCCTGATCGCGAGCTGCGTGCTGGCGAGCGCCGGCCTGCTGGCCTTGAGCCGGGCCACGGGGCTGACCATCCTCGCCGCCGCGACACTTTACGGCGTCGGCAAAACCTATTTCTGGCCGACCATGCTGGGCATCGTGGCCGAACGCTTTCCCAAAGGCGGCGCGCTCTCGCTCAACGCCGTCAGCGCCGTGGGCATGATGAGCGTGGGCGTGCTGGGCACGGTGTTTCTGGGTTCGATTCAGGATCACGCCGTTGAAAGCCGTCTGCACGCCGAGAATCCCGCGCTGCACCGGCAGGTCGTCGCCACCAAGAGCAGCGTCATGGGCACCTATCAGGCCGTTGACCCCGACCGCGTCAAGGCGTTGAGCGAAACCGATCAGGCGGCGCTCCACAAGCTGACGGGCGACGCCAGCAAAGGCGCGCTCGCCACGACGGCGATTTTCCCGGCGATGATGCTGGTGGGTTATCTCGGATTGTTTTTCATCTTCCGCACGCGCGGCGGCTACCGGGCCGTGGCGCTCAATAATCCCGCCGCCGGCGGCCCGCCACCGAATTGAACCGCTGAAAAAACTTTTGCAAAAACCAAAACCTGACAAGGATTCGATATGACACCGCCCAACCCTTCCTCAAAACAATACCGCTTCGCTTTCACCCGCCGCGAGTTTCTCGGCACCGGCGCGTTTGCGCTGGCGGCGACGGCGTTTCCCACAATCATCCCGTCTTC
>JAPLTZ010000162.1:0-1243 GCA_026397895.1 Verrucomicrobiota bacterium
GGTCTTGGACTGCGGCAGCCCTCTGCCGCTTTGCGTCTTCAGGCAGCCGGTAAAAAAGCGGCAGAGGGCTGCCGCAGTCCAAGACGCTATCGCGCCATTCGATTCCCCCAAGTCAACCCAATCGCGGCGGCTCGGTGCGGGGAAGATTTTTCGGGACGGAACGGAAAATCTGGAAGCTCGTCACCAGCGACCACAACCACGCCGCCGCGAACACCGCCGCACCCGCCTGCAACCAGCCATAGCTGACTTGCGGCTCGCTGTGCTGGTCGTAAATCAGGCCAAAATAATCCCGCATCAGCTTCACGAACCAGCCCAGCATCATCGCGAAACCCGTCAGCGCCAGCACCAGTTGCCCGATTCCCGCCACCCGCCAACCCGCGATGAGCGACCCCAGCCCCGGCGTGGCCGCCAGGTTGAGCAGCGCGGCGTTCCGCGCCGTCGCGCGACTAGGGGGCGTCATGGTTCACGCCGGAGAAGATGGTTTCATACGCATACATCAGCGCCGCGAAACCAATCGGCACGGTGACGAGCAACCCCACGAAGCACAGCAACACGCCGAGAATGTTCAGCAGGCCGACGAGCACCACCAGCCCGAAGCAGCTCCACCAATGGACGTTCACCCGCTGCCAGCTCAGCTTCATCGCCGGCCAGAACTCCAGTTCCTTGTCCAGAATCAGCGGCAACGTGAACATCCAGTTCACTTGCAGGTAAATCATCGGGATCACGCACAGCAACGCCACCCCGCCCACCATGAACAACTGGCTCATGACCGGCTCCGTGTGGTGCAGGATGGAAGGCAGCAGGATGATCACGCCCGCCGCCAACGCCGGCAACAGGCACACCATCATGAGCAGGCTGGTGACCAGTTGGCCGAGGAACAACTGCGCGAACGCCCGGCGGAAGCCGTCGAAAACATCGCCCGCCGCCGCTGGCTTTCCGGTTAACCGCAAGAAAAGAAAAAGCACTGGATTTACAATCCATAACCAACAGGTTTTCACAGACTCGCCACGGATGACCCGCAGGAAAAGATACAGCAACCCACCCATCAACGGCCCGGCGATCACCCAGTTCGCCAGCGAGAAAATCATCCCAATCAACGGAATGATGCCCAGCACCCCGATAAGCAATTCAATCCCGAGGTAAATCATGAACCCACCATGCAGCAGCCCAAAATTCGCCTTCACCAACGCCCAGCCGCGCGAGATGCAGCCGCCCATGCCCAACTGGTAATCGCCCTCAAACA
>JAPLTZ010000162.1:1266-6783 GCA_026397895.1 Verrucomicrobiota bacterium
CCCGCGAGTCCGCCGGCGGGAACGGGGCGGGAGCGCCGCCCGCCGCAGCTTGGGCCTGCGGCTGCGGTTGCGCCGACGCTCCGAGCCCCACCGCGAATTCCGAAAATTCCGCCAGCGGCTGCCAGTCACCCATTTCGCCGCGCACCTTCGTCTCGCCGTTCACGCGGCTCTCGGCGATCCATTGCCGCATCGTCTCCGCGCTCACCGGACCGTATTCGTTGCCGTCGCCGCCAATGATTTTATACATAAAATTCCTGATTATCGGGTGTGCTTGTAGTCCATTCCCGCAGCCCACGCAAGCGCGGGGTTACGGCGGCGAGAGCCAAACCCCTGTCGGCAAATTTCTCACCACCATGAAAACCACCAGCACGCCCGACAAAATCCAAAGCCCCGCCGGCCGAAAAACCCACGCCGCGCGCCCGCGCCGCCGAAACACGGCGAATCCCGCCAGCCGCGGCAGCGCCGCGACGAGCAGCGCGTTGTCGCGCCACGCCTCGGCCAGCCGCCCGTGCAGCAGCGCGTGCGCCGCGCGCGTCGCCCCGCAGCCCGGACAATTCCAGCCGGTCAGTTCATGAAACAGACACGGCGGGAAAAACCCGTGCTCGCTTGGATTGAAGAAAAACAAAACCGCCAGCGCGCCGGCCACAATCGCCACCGGCAGCCAGTTCCTTCTTGCGGGTGTTCCAGTCGTCATGCGCCGCTCAAATCCGCGAGTTTCTTCGCCGCCGCGCCGCCGTCAATCGTCGCCGCCGCCAGCTCCCAGCCTTCGCCGAGCGACTTCGTTTTGCCGGCCACGAACAGCGCCGCCGCCGCGTTGAGCAGCACCGCGTCGCGCTTCGGCCCGCGCTCGTCGCCGCGCAGGATGCGGCGGATGATTTCCGCATTCGCCGCCTTGTCGCCGCCGCGCAAGTCCGCAAGCGTCGCCGGCTGCAACGGAAATTGTTCCGGCGCGAGCGTGGAAACTGAAAACCCGCGCTCGTGGTAAAACTCCGCGATGCTCGTCACGCCGAGCGTCGAGACTTCGTCGAGAAAACTTCCCGTTTCTGCTTTCTCATTTCTGCTTTCTGCTTTTCCACAGACGACCATCCCGCGCCGCCCGCCGAGCGCCTGCAACACGCGCGCCATCGGCTCGCACAAGTCCGCGCGCGGCACGCCGACGAGGTGGGCGCTGGGCCGCGCCGGGTTCAGCAGCGGGCCGAGGATGTTGAAAATCGTCCGTTGTTTCCGCTCGGCGCAGAGCTTGCGCGCCGGGGCGATGTGCTTGAACGCCGGATGATAATTCGGCGCGAAGAGAAAAACGAAGCCGTGTTCCGTCAGCGCCCGCGCCGCTTCCGCCGGCGTGAGGTTCACGTTGATGCCCAGCGCCTCGACGACGTCCGCGCTGCCCACGGACGAGGTGACGGCGCGGTTGCCGTGCTTGGCCACGGTCACGCCCGCCGCCGCGCAGAGAATCGCGACGGTGGTGGAGATGTTGAACGTGCCGAGCTGGTCGCCGCCGGTGCCGACGACGTCGAGGATTTCGCGGGCGCGGGTGGCGGCATCGAGCGGCACGGCGACGGCGCGCTCGCGCAGTTCGCGGGCAAAGGCGGCGATTTCCTCGACGGTCTCGCCCTTCTGCGCGAGCGCGGTCAGGAACCCGGCCTTGGCGGCGGCGGGAAGGGTTTCGTCCACGAGCGCGTTGACGGCGGCGGCGATCTGCGCGGCGGCCAACGGCTCGCGGCGTTTCAGTTGCTCAATCAGGGCGGCGAACACGCGGGGAATTTAGAGGGCAAAGCGCGAAGTCCAAAGCGGAAAATTCGGCGGCACCGCGCCGGGCCGACGGTTTTTCACAAACCCACGTCGTCCATGCCGTCCTCGGTGATTTCGGTGGTGGCCACGCCGCTGAAGTCAGTGGTGCTTTTTTTCAGCAGGTTCGCGATGTGCGGCGAGACCCATTTCCGTCCGTCCGCCTGGATTGCCGGCTGCACTTTCAGCCGGTAATGGCCGGTGTTGTCGGTTTCCATGACGCCGCGGCGCACCAGCCGCTGGAGATGCTCGATGATCCAGTCCGGTGGTTGATGGCGCATGTCCCGCCGGCCGGCACAGCGGGCGATTTCGCGCGCGGAATAATAGACCTCCGGCGTCGCCTTCATGAACCGGCAAATGTCGCGCTCTTCCTGCGTCACGCGGCTAATTTACAGAAGCGTCGCTGATTTGAAACATGAAAATAATAGCCGCCCACCCGCCAACCGCTGGGTGCAGCCATCTGACAAATACCTTTGGCGCACGGTAACTTTTGCGCTAGGCTGCCCGTCCATAGATTTTTATGAACAACAAGGGCATGGTCCGATTGAAATGGCTTCTCCTCCTCGGCGTCGCCGCGCTCGCCGCCGGCGGTTGGTGGTTTTTCCAGCGCAGCAACGATGACGTGCCGCAATTCCAGACCGCCAAACCCGCCGCCGGCGATGTCACCCAGGCCGTCACCGCCACCGGCACGCTCAATCCCGTGCTGAACGTCCAGGTCGGCAGCCAGATTTCCGGCATCATCCTGAAGCTGTTCGCCGATTTCAATTCGCCGGTAAAGGCCAACCAGATTGTCGCGCAACTCGACCCCGCCACCTATCAGGCCAATGTCCACTCCGCCGAAGGCGACCTCGCCAACGCCAAAGCCGGACTGGAATTTGCCCAAGTGGACGCCCGCCGCGCCGCAGAGCTGCTTAAGAACAATCTCATTTCCCAATCCGAACACGACAAGACCCAGGCCACGCTGCACCAGTCCGAGGCGCAGGTGCAGATCAAGGAAGCCGCGCTCGAACGCGCCCGCGTGGACCTCGCCCGCTGCACCATCTACGCGCCCGTGGACGGCATCGTGATTGACCGCAAGGTGGACGTCGGCCAGACCGTCGCCGCCAGCATGAACGCCCCCGTCCTCTTCCTCATCGCCAACGACCTCACCAAAATGCAGATTGACGCCAGCGTTTCCGAAGCCGACATCGGCACCATCACCGACAACCAGCCCGTCAACTTCACCGTGGACGCCTTCCCCGGTCGCACGTTCATCGGCAAGGTCATCCAGATCCGCAACTCCCCCACCACCGTCCAGAACGTCGTCACCTACGACACCGTCATCGAAGTCAACAACCCCGACCTCAAACTCAAGCCCGGCATGACCGCCAACGTCTCCATCGTCACCGCCGAACGCAAGGGCGTCCTCAAAATCCCCAACTCCGCCTTCCGCTTCAAACCCACCGACGCGATCACCAACCTCGTCCTCGCCGCCGTCGGCGAAACCAACAAAACCGCCGCCACGCCCGCCTTCACCGGCAACGAATCGCCGCAGGAACTGCAAAAGCGCGTCAGCGAAATGCGCGAGCGCGGCGAGGAAGTCCCGCAAGCCATCCGCGACAAAGTCCGCGAATACTACAAGAGCGGCGTCCTCCAACGCCCCGCCGGCAGCGGCCACGGCGGCGGCGAAGGCGGCGGCCACTTCGGCGGCGGTTCGCGTTCCGCTTCCCCCGGCCAACCCACCTCGCGCACCGTCTATTTGCTCGCAAAAAATTCATCCGGCGAACCCGCCCTGCGCGCCGTCCGCATCAAGACCGGCATCAGCGACGGCGTTGCCACCGAAGTCATCGAAGGCCTGAAGGAGACCGATGAAATCGTCACCGGCCTCAAATCATCTTCCTCCCAGATCAGCTCCGCGCCGCAAGTCAACAGCTTCATCGGCGGCATGTCGCGCCGCTACTGACCGCCGCGCCCATGAAACCCGTCATCGAACTTGCGGACATCCACAAGGTTTACCAGACCGGCGAGGTCGAGGTGCACGCCGTCCGTGGCGTGACGCTGGGAATTCTCCCCGGCGAGTTCGTCGCGCTCATGGGCGCCAGCGGCTCCGGCAAATCCACGATGATGAACATCATCGGCTGCCTCGACCGCCCCACGCGCGGCGAATACCGGCTCGATGGCATTGATGTTTCGCAGCTCAACCGCGACCAGCTCGCCGACATCCGCAACCAGAAAATCGGCTTCATCTTCCAGGGCTTCAACCTGCTTCCCCGCACCTCGGCGTTGGAAAACGTCGAACTGCCCATGCTCTACAATCGGCGGAGCGAAACCCGCATCAGCCAGCGCGAACAAGCCATGCAGGCGCTTGAAACCGTCGGTCTCGCCAACCGCGCTGACCACAAACCCAACCAGCTTTCCGGCGGCCAGCAACAGCGCGTCGCCATCGCCCGCTCCCTCGCCAACCGCCCCGCACTCATGCTCGCCGATGAGCCCACCGGCAATCTCGACAGCCAGACCAGCATCGAAATCATGGGCGTCTTCCAGAAACTCAACGCCCAAGGCATCACCATCGTCATGGTCACGCACGAACTCGACATCGCCCAATTTTGCAAACGCATAGTGATTGTACGAGACGGCAAAATAGTGGAGGATACACTCGTGAGAGACAGGCGGGCGCAGGTCTTCCTCTAGTTTCGTGAAAACCGACTTATGTAAGAGGTCTATTATATTATGCCCTGTAAGTCCTTGGGTTGCATCGCCTGCACCGTTGAAAAACCAGCACTGGTCAGGCGAGGATGTCTTTGACGACCTCTCCGGCAACATCGGTCAGGCGGTAGTTGCGTCCGTTGAAGAAGTAGGTCATCTTTAGGTGATCCATGCCCATCAATCTCAGGATCGTGGCGTGGAGGTCGTTGACACTCACGCGGTTGACAGCCGCCTTGTGCCCAATCTCGTCCGTGGCACCGTAGTGGACACCACCCTTCACACCGCCCCCCGCCATCCAAGTCGTGAAGGCGTGGGGATTGTGGTCACGACCTGTACCGCCTTTCTGCACCAACGGCAACCGTCCGAACTCGCCGCACCAGATAATCAGCGTGGAATCGAGCAGCCCACGCTGTTTCAGATCGGTAAGCAGTGCGGCAATGGGTCTGTCCGTCTCGCCTGCAAAGCCGCGATGGTTGTCGGCGATATTGGTATGTCCATCCCAGCTCTTCTCGTTCTCTTCGCCGCCACTGTATATCTGCACAAATCGGACACCGCGCTCCACCATCCTCCGCGCCATAAGACACTGTTTGGCAAAATGGGCGCACCGCTTGTCGTCCAGACCGTAGAGAGAACGAATCGCCTGCGGCTCTTTTTCGATGTCGAGGGCTTCGGGAGCCGCCATCTGCATCCGATAGGCTAATTCAAAACTCTCAATACGTGCCGCCAGTTGTGGGTCTTCCGAATTCTGGTGGAGGTGACTTAGATTCAGTTTTGCTAACAGGTTCAGTTGGGCACGTTGCCGAGCGGCATTGATCTCCGGGGCGCGGTCGAGATTGTTGATCGGAGCGCCCTGTGCATTGAGTGCTGTTCCCTGATAGATGCCAGGCAGGAAACCGGAACCCCAGTTCTGTGCGTAGCCTTTGGGGAGTCCACGTCCCAACGTATCGTACATCACGACGAAGCCCGGTAGGTTCTGGCTGGCTGAGCCGAGTCCATAGGTCACCCACGCGCCGACGCTCGGAAAGCCCATACGGTTCATGCCCGTAT
>JAPLTZ010000194.1 GCA_026397895.1 Verrucomicrobiota bacterium
TGAGATACATCTTATCCAAAGCTTTTTAAAAGATAGAGCATAAATCATCCTATCAGTACCTGCCAAACTCATGCCCTGCCTCAGAAAAAGCTTTAATGTTTTCATAAGGTGTTTGTTTTGATGTCCACGGATATTATACCCCGCTGCGGGCGGATTCACTCAAAAATAGTTTTGGCAGTCCGCGCGCGAATGTGGCTGGGCGAAACCCCTTCGCGGCGGCGGAAGACATCAATCATCCGGCGCGGGTCGCCGAAGCCGCACGCATACGCGATTTCCTTGATGGGCAGCTTGGTGTCGTGCAACAGCCGCCGCGCGCGCGCGCAGCGGCTCCATTCGATCTCCGCGCGCACGGTGCGGGAATGGCTGGCGGCGAATTGCCGTTCCAGTGTGCGCGGCAACAGGCCGGCCGCCGCCGCCACGTCGCCGATGCGGAGGGCGCGGTGGCTGTTGTTCCAGATGAATTCGATGGCGTCACGCACGCGCGGGTCGGCGGCTTCAGGCTTGTCCGCAGCGGGCGTCTGTCTGCCCCCGGCCTCGGCGATGCGGGCGATGACTTCCAAGGCCTTCGCGGTGAGCAGGGGGTTGTTGTGGTTTGATTTTTTCCGCGCCGAGTCAAGCAAGGCGAGCAGGGCGGCGCGGGTTTCGGGAAAATGTTCTCCCAGCGACACGTGCGGTTTCATGAAGTTCACCCCGCGGCTCCGCAGGCGGTGCAGGTATTCGCCGCCCACGCACATCCAGAGTTCCGTCCAGCCCGTGGCGGGCAGGGGACGGTAGCGATGCCACTGTCCCGGCGCGATGAGCAGGGCGTCGCCGGCGGTGCATTTTGTCAGCGGTAAATTCCGGAATTCAAATTCGCCCGCGCCGTCCGTGATGAGGATGATGGTGTGTTCGGGCAGAATGCGGCCTTCGCGCCAGTTGAAGTCGTAGAGCGACGGATGCCCCGCCTTCGGATAAGCCTCGCCCGGCGCATACGTCTGCAATCCCACGCCGGTCACATAAAGCTCCCACGCCCGGACGCTGTCGCCCACCGGAAGATAATGGAAGGGCGCGCCGGCGTTCTTGCCGGCGGCGGAAGTGGCCGGCTTCGGCCGGATTTTGGGTTGTCGCGAAACTGCCATAGAATGTCGTGAAAACGGAACGACACTCTTTTGCATAAACCGGGCGCTTCGGCAAGAGTGGACTCAATGAAAATCACCGACATCAAACTTTACACCATCAAATCCGGCGACACCGGCGCGCGCGGCGCGGCCCACGGCGAATCCCAATACTGGGGCGGCGGCTGGCAGGCGCAGACGCTCATCTCCAATCCCATGTCCGTCCACCCGAAGTATTCCCGCATCCGTTCGCTGTGGATGGGCGGCGGGCAAGACCCGTATGTCATCGAGATTTTCACCGACGCGGGTGTGAGCGGTTTCTGCGCGAACTACGGCGGCGGCGAATTCGCCTGTGCGGTCATCGAGAAACATTTTAAGCGCTTCCTCATCGGGCAAGACCCGTTCAACATCGAGCTCATCTGGGATCAGATGAATCGCTCCACCCTGCCCTACGGCCTCGGCGGCGTCACCAGCATGGCGATGGCCGGCGTGGACATCGCGCTCTACGACTTGGTCGCGAAGGCGCTGAAATTGCCCGTCTATAAAATCCTCGGCGGTCAGACGAAGGAAAACATTCCGTGCTACGTCACGATCCATCCCGATTACGTGGACTCGTGGCGCGACCGGGGATTTCTCGGCGTGAAAATCGCCGCGCCGTGGGGCGTCGAGAGCGGGCGCGAAGGCATCAAGAACATGGACAAGTTGCTCCGCAAACTCCGCAAAGACCTCGGCGATCACATGGAGATCATGGTGGACTGCTATCTCTCGTGGGACATCGAGTTCACCACGCGCGTGGCCGAACGCGTCCGCGATCTCGACATCAAATGGTTTGAAGACCCGCTGCAAAACGGCTGGGCCACCGAGAGCAACCGCATCCTGCGCGACCGCATTTCGCCGATCCTGCTCGCGACCGGCAACCTGGAATATCACCCGAAGGCGTTCCACGACATCATCCACAATCACGCCACGGACATCATCCAGCCGGAGCTGCAATGGATGGGCGGCATCACGCCCGGCCGCTGGGTCGCCGCGATGGCGAAGCCCTACGACATGCCGGTCATTCCGCACGGCGCGAGCGTTTACAATTATCACTTCGTCATGGCCAACACCAATTCGCCCTACGCGGAATACCTTTCCGTCGGCAAGGGCGAGGACATCCAGCCAATCTTCGGCATCCTCGAAGGCGAGCCGTTACCCGTGAACGGCAAGGTCACGCTCGACCCGAACAAGCCCGGCTTCGGCGTGGAACTGAAACGCGAGTTGCTCGCGCCGTTCAAAAGCTGATTATGAAATTGAAATCACTGCTGCAATCCCGCAGCGCCCTGACATTGGCGTTTCTGTTCGCCGTGACACTCGCCAGTCGGGCGGAAATTTACCTGACCTACGGCGGCACCAAGCTCGGCCTGTTCACGGATGCCGGGGTGTTGATTCGCGATGTGGCGACGGACTTGAGCAATCCGCAAGGCGTGGCGGTGGATGCCGCCGGCAAGGTGTTCGTGTCTGACTGGGGCAACAAACGCATCCGTGCGTATGACCGGACAGGCAAATTTACCGGCGACGTGATGAGCCCCAGCTATCAGGGCGGCAGCACGCCGTATGGATTGTCCTTGGACAGCAGCGGCAATCTTTACGCGTCGGTGGTGTGGGGATCTGACCCGAACGGCAACGCGCTGGTCAAATGGGATACGAAGGGCACGGATAAAATCATCGCCTCGGGCGTTTACGCGCCGACCTACGAGGGGCTTTGCTATGACGCCCCGAATAACCGGCTGCTAACCACGCTCCACGCGGATGTAATCCAACAATTCATTTACGCTGCTGTCGGCAGCGCGGTTTGGAAAACGGCTGCTGATTTGAGCGGCGTGACGGCGGCGGCCAACCTCGGCGGCTGGTTGATTGACGTGAAATTCTTCAACCACCAGTTCTACGTCACCGACAATACCGGCGGCGCGCTCAAGTGGTTTGATGAAAATTGGAAGCTGCTGGGCCGCGCCAGCGTTTCCGCGCCGGCGTATATCGCCTACACCACCAACGCCTCTGCCGCCGTCCAACGTGTGACCGGTCTCCGCCTTGAGGCCAAAGATCAGGGAGTTATTCTCAAGCACGGCGACGGGCCGGACAACTGCGACACGCGCGGAATGCGCGAGCCGAGCATCGTGCAGGCGGACGGAAAGTTTTACCTGTTCTATGACGGCTGCGCGGCTCCGGGTTGGCTGGCATGTTTGGCCACCAGCGACGATCTCAAGACCTGGAAAAAACACGGTCGTGCGCTGTCGCTTGGGCCAAAGGGCAGCGATGATTCCGCCACCGCCAGCAGTCCGTGGGTGATCAAGGAAGGCGAAGATTGGCACATGTTTTATTTGGGCTGTCAAGCTGCCTCTCCGGCCCCGGACTATATCCCCATCGGGCCTTACTTCACGATGAAAGCCACCGCCAAGTCCTTGCTCGGGCCGTGGACGCAGCAGCGGGACATCGTTCCATTTCGCCCCATCAAGGTGCTGGGCATAAACGCCTCGCCTGGACACATCGTCAAACACGGCGACGAATGGCTCATGTTTTTCAGCGGTGCGGGCGCCCTAGGCATTGCCCGCACGAAGAATCTTGAAGGTCCGTGGACTCCCGATCCCGGACCGGTCTTTAACGAACACATGCATTTGGAAAACGCCTCCATTTATTACGAGGAGGCGAATGGCACTTGGTGGCTCTTTGTAAATCACATTGATGCCGCCCACGGCTACACCGCCGCCGTGTGGGCGTTCTGGTCCAAAGACCTTGAAAAGTGGAATTCCAAAGATCGCACCGTGGTGCTCGACGGACAGAACTGCACCTGGTCAAAAAAATGTGTCGGCATGGCGTCTGTCACCAAGGTGGGCAATCGCCTTGCCATTTTCTACGATGCCGCCGGCGACGATAGCATCAGTCACATGAACCGGGATATTGGCTTGACGTGGTTGGATTTACCTTTGCGTGTTCAAAGCAACGCTCCCCCATCTTCCGCGCATAGTCCGACCGATAAAAATTGAAGCCCTGCATTTTGTTTTATGAACCATGTTGAACGATTCCGGGCGGTGATGAATTTCCAACCGGTGGACCGCCTGCCGGTCTGGGAGTGGGCGATGTGGTGGGACAAGTCCATCGCGCGCTGGCACAACGAAGGGCTGCCGCGCGAACTCAAGCACAGCCAGGTCTTCGAGATCGCGCAGTATTTCGGCCTCGATCCGTATCAGCAATTCTGGTTCAGCACCACGCAGGCGACCATCGCCGCCACGCAGCATCACACCGAGGGCGTCGTGGCCAGCATGGACGATTATCTGCGCATCCTGCCGAATCTTTTCCCCGATCACTCCGCGTCCATCGCCGGGATGCAGCCGTGGGCCGCCCGGCAGGCGCGCGGCGAGGCCGTGGTGTGGGTGACGTTGGAGGGTTTTTTCTGGTTTCCGCGCACGCTGATGGATTTCGAGCGGTTGAGCTACGCGTATTACGACGAGCCGGAACTGGTGCATCGCATCAACCAGGACCTGCTCGATTTCAACCTGCGCCTGCTGGAACAGATCGCGCAGTCGTGCGTGCCGACCTTCATGACCATCGCCGAGGACGTGTCCTACAACAACGGCCCGATGATCTCGAAAGCAACCTTTGAGGAATTTCTCGCGCCGTATTACCGCAAGCTGCTGGCGCGCGCCAAGGAGTTGAACCTGCTCACCATCGTGGACACCGACGGCGACGTGACCATGCTCGTGCCGTGGCTGCAAGCCGTGGGCGTGGACGGTGTCCTGCCGCTGGAACGCCAAGCCGGCGTGGACGGCATGCGCCTGCGCCAGCTCTACCCAGACCTGAAAATGGTCGGGCATTACAACAAGCTCGTCATGCACAAGGGCGAGGCCGCGATCCGTGCCGAGTTCGAGCGGCTCGTGCCGTTGATGAAAACCGGCGGCTTCATTCCGAGCGTGGATCACCAGACGCCGCCCGCCGTCTCGATGGAGGAATACCGGCTCTACGTGCGGATTCTGAAGGAATACATGACGGCTGCGGTTCGGTAATCAAGTTCTCCGTTCACTCAAAAGGCTGAACCGTGAAAAAAATCCGCGTAGGTGTAATCGGTGCTGGCTGGTGGGCGACCGCCGCGCACATCCCCGCGATTCTGTCGCGCGCCGACGCCGAACTAGTCGCCGTCCAAAGCCGCGAGCGCGACAAGGCGGAAAAGGTAGCCCGCGATTTCGGCGCGCAACACGCCTGCACCACCGCCGAGGAATTGCTCGCCCTCCCCGACCTCGACGCCGTCATCGTCAGCACCACGCCCAACGTCCACTACGCGCAGACCAAGGCCGCGCTCGAACGCGGGTTGCATGTCCTGCTCGAAAAACCGATGACCTTCACCGCCGCCGAGGCGCGCGAGCTGGTGGACTTGGCCGCGCGGAAAAATCTCCAGTTGCTCATCAGTTGCCCGTGGCACTACACCGCGCACGGCATCGAAGCGCGCCGGCTCATCGCCAGTGGCGCGCTCGGCGACATCAAAATGATTTCGGTGCTGATGACCCACCCGCTCGACAAGCTGCTCAAGGGCATCAACACCTCGCCCACGCACGGCATGGAGCACGTCTATGTCGAGCCACGCCACGGCTCTTACAACGACCCCGCCATCGCCGGCGGCGGCCAGATTTATTGTCAGGTCTCGCACGCCGCCGCGTATCTCACCTTTCTCACCGGCCTGCGCCCGGCGCAGGTTTTCGCGCACTTCGACAACGCCGGTTCGGTCAACGACATCTACGACGCGCTCGCTCTGAAGCTCGAAAACGGCGCGCTCGTCACCGTCGCCAGCACCGGCGCGACGCCGATGTGCGAGCGCAACTACGAAGTCCGCGTCTTCGGCAGCCGGGCGATCCTGCAGCTCGAACTCTGGCGCGGCACGATGACGCTGATTGATTTCGCCGGCAAACGGGCGGAGTTCCCGCCGCTCGCGGAGAAGGAAATTTATCCCAGCCGCGCGCCGGCGTTGAACCTCATTGACGCCGCGCTCGATCCCGTCAACAACCGCTCGCCCGGCACGCTCGGCCTCGCCTCGATGGAAGTCATCGAAGCCGCCTGCGAATCCGCCCGCACCGGCCGCAACGTGAAAATCCGCTGACATGACTCCGAAAATCCAACTCACCGGCATCACTTGGGATCACAGCCGCGCGCTGCCGCCGCTCGTCGCCACCGCGCAGCGCTACGAGGAGACGCATCCCGGCATCCGCATCGAATGGCGCAAGCGCACGCTCGACGAGTTCGGCCATATGCCGATTGATGTCCTCGCGCAGAAGTTCGACCTCATCGTCATTGACCATCCGTGGGCCGGATTTGCGTTCGCCAAGAACCTCATGCTCGACCTCAAGCCGCTTGTCCCGGCGGCGACGCAGGCGGAGCTGGCGAAAAGTTCCGTCGGGCAGACGTTCAACAGCTACGACTACAACGGCAAATTGCTCGCGTTGCCGATTGACGCCGCCACGCCCGCGCCGAGCTGGCGGCCTGATCTGCTGGAACGCGCCGGCGTCCAGCCGCCGCAGACGTGGACGGAAGCCGTCGCGCTCTCGCAACGAAAGCTCGCCATCATTCCCGGCTTCAACGCGGATTTGTTTCTCCACTTCGTCATGCTCGTGAAAGCCCTCGGCGCAGAGCCGTGCGGCTCGCCGGAAGAAATTGCGCCGCGCGAAATCATGAGTCGCGCCGTCGAATTGCTTCGCGAACTCACCGCGCCAATGCCGCGCGAAATCTTCGAGCTGAACCCCATCATGGTCGCCGAGCGCATGACGACGACGGACGATTTTGCGTGGAACGCCTTCGCCTACACCTACAACAACTACGCCCGCGACGGCTTCGCGCCGAGGCCGCTGCGCTTTGGCAACCTGCTTTCGCTCCAGCCCGGCGGCCCGCGCCTGCGCAGCGTGCTGGGCGGAACGGGCATTGCCATTTCCGCGAACTGTAAGAACGTCGCGGCGGCGCTGGACTACGCGCTGTTCACCGCGAGCGGCGAAACGCAGCGGACGATATACACGCAGGCCGGTGGCCAGCCCTCGCATCGCGCGGCGTGGACGGACGCGGCGGCGGATACGCTGTGCGGCGGATTTTTCAGCGGCACACGCACGACGCAGGAGGAAGCTTTTGTTCGCCCGCGCTACAACGGCTATGTTCCGTTGCAGACGGAAGGCGGCAAGGCGTTGCAGGAACATCTGCGTGATGGCGGCAGCGCGGCGACGGCGCTGGACAAGCTGAATGAGCTTTACCGCCAATCACGAAAGTCACCATGAGCAAACTCACCAACAAATTTTCCTGCGCGGACTTCACGTTCCCGCTGCTGCCGCACGACAAAGTTCTCGCGCTGTTGCGACTGCTCGGCATGGAAGGCGTTGACCTCGGCGTCTTCGTTGACCGCTCGCACGTCCAGCCCAAGGATATCGTCGGCAACGTCCCCGCCGCCGTGAAGAAAATGCGCGCCTCGCTCGCCGCCAACGGGCTGGTTGCGTCCGATGTGTTCCTGCAAACCGGCGCAGAGCCGCCCGTCCGCGCCGCGAATAATCCTGACACCGCTGTCCGCAACGCCAACCGCGAGATGTTCCGGCGTGTGCTGGAATTTTGCGCCGGACTGGACTGCAAACACCTGACCGGCCTGCCCGGCGTGTGGCACGCGAACGCGGACAAAGCCGCCGACTGGCAGCGCGCCATTGAGGAAGCCCGCTGGCGCATGGACACCGCGCGCGCCGCCGGCGTGACCTACGCGATTGAACCGCACGTCGGCTCGATGCTGCCCGACCCGGAGAGTGCGCTGCGGTTTGTGTCGGATTGCGCCGGCCTCACGCTCACGCTCGACTACGGCCATTTCATTTATCAGGGCATGACGAACGAGAGCGTTCACCCGCTCGTGCCACACGCCTCGCACTTCCACGCGCGCGGCGGGGCGAATGGTCAGTTGCAAAGCACCGTGAAAGAGAACGTAATTGATTTCCCGGAAATCCTGCGCCGGCTGCGCGCCGCAAATTACGCCGGCTGGTTCTGCCTCGAATACGTCTGGGTGGACTGGGAAGGCTGCAACCGCACCGACAATGTTTCCGAAACGCTGCTGCTGCGTGACCTCCTGCGCGGGCTTGAGGCTTGCAAATGACGGGCTCGTGTCCAAGATAAACCGCGACCTATGCTCAAAGGCATTTTCACACCGAACTTGGTGCCGTTCACGGACGATGGCCGGCTCAACGAGGCCGAGTTGCGGCGCATCATCAACTGGCTCATCGAAAAGGGCGTCAGCGGGCTTTATCCCAATGGCAGCACGGGTGAATTCATCCGGCTCAGCTTCGAGGAACGCAAGCGCGTCATCAAAATCGTCGCCGACGAGACGCGCGGGCGCGTGCCGATTCTGGCGGGCGCGGCGGAATCGAACACGGCGGAAATCCTGGAGATGTGTCGCGTCTGCGCCGACCTCGGTTGCGTGGCGGTTTCCATCACGGGGCCGTATTATTTCAAGGTGAGCCAGGAGAGCATCGAACATTATTTCCGCGAACTGGCGAGGCAGTCGCCGATACGGTGAAGCCGCAGCGCCCGGAATTCACCTGCCTCATCGGGTGCGAGGAGATGTTGCTGCCGTCGCTGATGCTGGGCGCGGACGGCGGGACGATCGCGACGAGCGGCGTGGTGCCGGAAGTCATCATGGCGCTCTATCACGCGTTTCTGGCGGGGAATTTCGCGGAGGCGAAGCGCATCCAGTTCAAGCTGCTTGAACTCATCAACACGATGCTCGTGGGGCCGAATTTCCCGGACGGTTTCCGCGCTGGCGCGTCGCTGCGCGGCTTCTCGCTCGGCAGCAACCGCCAACTGATTTCACCGAAAGAGCAGGTGGACCTCGCGGGCATCCGCAGCAAGATCGCCTGCATCCTGGCCGACTGCGGCTTTGCGGAGGCGGCGGGGGCGTGCCAGCGCGCGGAAAGCCCGGCCAACAACGGCGCGAAGGCCGCCGGCGTGGAGGTGGACGCGATGGTGCGGGAAATCATGTCGCGCCTGCAGGTGAAGCGATGAACGCGGCGTTCGGCTTTGCGGAAATCCCGTTCTTCGGCATCACGGCGGTCATCGCCGACCGCGTGGGGAAGGCGGCGAACGTCAACATTCTCGGCATCGAATCCACCGGCAACGAGAAGTTGCTGCTGCGGCTGGAGGGCGAAGTCGGGGCGGTGGCGGGCGCGCTGGAATTTGTGGAGCGGGTAGCGGAGCAGATGGGCGTGAAGGCGGTGGTGCGGTTGCTGGCGCGACCGGAGCCGGCGATGGCGGCGCTTATCCATTTTCCGAACGCGCAGAATCCGCTGTTCGGCGGGCGCGACCAGTTTTTGCCGACGGATTTTCCAACAACGAAAGACAAACCAATGAATGCAAACTCAAAACCGGAAGCGCTGGGCATCATCGAAACGCAGGGCCTGACCGCCGTGCTTGAAGCGACGGACACGATGTTGAAGGCCGCCAACGTCACGCTCGTCGGCAAGGAGAAGATCGGCGCGGCCTACGTCACGGTCATCGTGAAGGGCGACGTGGCGGCGGTGACCGCCGCCGTGGACGCGGGGGCGAAAGCGGTGGGGAGTCTCGGCAAACTCATCGCGGCGCACGTCATTGCGCGGCCGCATGACGACTTGGCGGCGTTGCTGCCGAAGTGATCAGCCGGCGGGGATGCGCCCCATGTATTTGGCCACGGCCTGGGCGCGGGTGTGCACCTGCAGTTTTTCGTAGATGCGCCGGATGTAGGTGTTGACGGTGGGCTTGCTGACTTCGAGGCTTTCGGCGATTTCCTTGGAGAGATAGCCGCGGGCCATGAGGTGGAGCACCTGCTGTTCGCGCGCGGAAAGTTTCGCGGATTCCGGAGTGCTGGGGACGGATTGGGAGAAAGATTGCACGACTTTACGCGCGATGTTGCAGGTCATCGGCGAACCCCCGCGATGAACCTCGCCGAGGGCGGTCAGGAGTTCCGTCTTTGAGGCGCGTTTGAGCAGGTAGCCGGTGGCACCGGCGGCGAGGGCTTGGAATATCCGCTGGGTGTCCTCGTAAACGGTGAGCATCAGGAACTGGGTGTCGGGCATCTGGGGTTTGAGGCGGGAAACACATTCGATGCCGTTCAGCCCGGGGAGGTTGATATCCATCAGGACGACGTCGGGGCGCGTTTGGATGACGGAATCAAGGGCGCTCTCGGCGCTGCTATATTGGCCGACGACTTCAAGGCCTCCCGCTTCAGACAGCCATCCGACCAGCATGCTCCGAAGCGCCGAGTCGTCCTCCACGATGGCTACGCGAACCAACATGGCTGGATTTTTAGCTGACTTCATGGGTTAAGTCATGTCCTCAAAAGTGATGACGGTCACCCATAGTCTGCTGTCACCGCTGTCACCGCGAAAGCCGGGGGAAGGGGTTGCCGACTTTCCTCTCCGTCATTGTTTGTGGGCGGGGGCGGGAACGGTGAGGCGCACGGTCGTGCCCTTGCCGGCGGCAGATTCGATGGCGCATTTGCCGCCGAGTTTTTCGAGGCGTTTGGGCATGTTGGTCAGTCCGTGGCCGACGCGGGCGGCGGGGGACTGATTTCCGGGAGGGGAGGTTTCAAAGCCTTTGCCGTTGTCGGTGAGGGACAGTTCGAAGCGGGAGCTTTCCACCGCGAGCTTGATCTGCACTTCGGTGGCGTTCGCGTGCTTGAGGATGTTGTTCAGGGCTTCCTTGAAGGCGAGAAAGACGTTGTGCCGCCACTCGGCGGAAAGATTCCAGGCGGGCAGTTCCACCGGCAGGTCGAGCCGGCAGCGGATGCCCGCGCTGGAGAGAAGTTCCTGGGCGTAGCCGCTCAAGTAATTCGCCAGGCTGTCGAGGGAATCGTTTTCCGGTGCGACGGCCCAGACGATTTCGTCCATGGCCAGGGTCATGTTGCGGGCGATGCCGGAGATTTCACGGAGGTCGTCCGGCCGGCCGGCGGAGGCGCTCAACATGGAGATGCGCGTGAGGCTGGTGCCGAGGTCGTCGTGGATGTCGCGGGCGATGCGGGCGCGTTCCCGCTCGACGACCTGCTGCCATTCCAGCCGCTCCAGTTGCCGTTGCAGCCGTTGGCGGAGGAACAGCAGAAAGATGGCGATGGATGCCGCCAGCAACAGCGCGGCGAACCACGGAGTCCGCCAAAAGGGCAGGGGGATGATCACGGTCAAAGCCACGTTGTTCCCGTCCGGCTTGCCGAAGGGCGTTACCGACATGACGCGGAAAACGTGTTTGCCGGACGGGACGGAACGGTAATTGACCGTGTGGATGCCGCCGGAGCCGATGCTGAACATTTCTTTCCACTCGATCACCAGCCGGTCGCCTTTTTGGATGCGCCCTTCCACCGGCAGGCGGATGTTCCAGATTCCCATGTTGCGCGAGCCGCCGTCCACGACGGCCAGCGCGTGATTGGCCGGGCTGTTGCCCGCCGGCATCACCCGCTGCATTTCGTGCCGCCGACCGATGCGGGTCCAGCCCTCGGGGGTGCCGCTTTCCAGATTCATGTCCGCGCCGGTTTCAAAGTCGCATTGATACAACACCTGTTCCTGGCGCTTGGGCGGGTGGGGCTGGACGGTTATTTTCAAGTCATCAATGAGCATTACACCCATCGTTTCATCCAGCCCGCCGGAAGCCAGTGAGAGAAACAGGGTGGCGATGTTTTCCGGCACCGTCAGCACTTCCCGGCGGACGCTGAAGGCGGATTCCTCCGGCGTTCCGCGCCAGCCGCCGCTTTCCAGGGTGGCGCTGTAATCCTGATACCGCACCGACTCGCTGTTGGTATTGTCCAGCCGCACGGTGAAACGCATCGCGCCACCGGCCTCATTCC
>JAPLTZ010000384.1:0-10058 GCA_026397895.1 Verrucomicrobiota bacterium
TGAATCTGGAAGGTTGGTCTTGTTCCATCGGTCAGCCATGAAGATGAAGGAGTTTACTTTTCCGGCTATCGGAAACACAAAGGTGATTTGTCCGCCAAAAGTATTGGTTGCTCCCGGGCCGCGGCATGGATTTTCAAGTTCAGTCCATGGTCCCCAGATGGAGTCAGCCACCGCCACGCGCGCGGGATTGGGATCCCAACCGGTGACGTGCGAACCGATGAGAAAGTATTTCCCGTCATGTTTGAAAACGGCCTGCGCCTCCATCGGATCGTTCACGAAAACGCGCACAAACTTGCCCGCGTGTTTGAGGTAGTCATCGGTTAGCAGGGAAGTGTAGGTGGTGCGATTCGTTTCGGAGGCGAAAATCCGGTAGGCTTTGCCGTCGTCGTCTTGAAACAAAGTCTGGTCGCGGCTGTCCTGACCTTCGGGCTTGACGCTTCCCAAGTAAGTGAACGGCCCGATTGGCTGGTCGGCGATGGCTACGCCGGCACGCGCGGCTGCATAATCGGCGCTGTCAATGTGCAGCCACATGACGAACTTCTTGGTTGTAGCATTGAACAAAACCTTGGGCCGCTCCACGACCATCTCGGGATTCAAGTCGTGCGCGGGATCGTTTCTTACAGCGGGTAAAACCATGCCCTCGTCCTTCCACTTGACCAAATCACGCGATGAGTAGCAGCGGATGCCGGTGACATCCACGCGATAACCATCCCATGACTTGTTAAAAGCCGGCATCCAAGTGCGACCCTCTTTGTTCTCGCCATACCAATAGTAAATGCCCTCGTGGAACAACATACCGCCGCCATGGGCGTTGATGGGTTTGCCGGCGGTGTCGAGCCAGACTTCACCTGGTTTGATTGTGTCCGCTTCAACTGCGTTTGACTGTCTGGCGGCGCCAACCAGCAGCAGAAAAACCAAGGCAACCCAACTGAGGAAGGGGCGTTTGTTTGTAATTTCCAAAATTATTTTCAAGATCTGTTGGTGCGACTAATTTCGCTTCTGGCTTAATGTATCTATGGGCCGAGTTTACGGCGTAAGCGGCCGCCGTTCTACTGTCCTTATGGACAGGTGGCGGGCGGCACCGGTTTGTGTCATTTTTTTGCGGAAATTCATCAATGAACGTAACGCATCCCTTGTCGGATTGTTTGGCTGGCCTTGCCGCCGTGAACATTTTCCGGATTTCGCGCCAAACGAAGGCTCATTGATCTTCAAAGTCATCGAACTTAAACTTCAGGCATTGAAATCAGCGCCGCCTATTGCATGAACCGCTTTTTGTTGCCGATGCTTTTGCTGATCGCTGCTCCGGCATTCGGCAAGGACTATTACGTCAGCCCCAGTGGCAATGACAGTTATGCGGGCACGAATTGGGCCAAGCCGTTTCGCACCGTCAGCATGGGCATTTACAACCGTCTGCCGGGTGATGTGGTGCATTTGACGAACGGCGCGGTCTTCAACGAGAACGTTTATTTCGGTGCCGGTGGCGGGGCGGGCGGCACTGCGGGAAATCCTGTCACACTGACCTGTGACGATCCTGTCAACCGCGCCACCATCTACCAAAGCAACGTCGCGAAGGATGGCCTGCTGGTTTACAACACCAGCTATGTGAGCGTCCGCAACTTGGTGATCACTGGACAGGGACCCAGCACGACCAGCAAGTTCGGGTTGACCGCACAATCCTATTTGGGTGGCAAACTGTCCGGGCTGACCTTCAGCAATATCACCGTCTCGGGATTTCATGACGGGATAGTTCTTTCGGCTTATGGCAATACGGCGGACGGTTTCAATAACACCATGATTCAGAGTTGTCAGGCCAGCAACAACCTCAATTCCGGCGGATACACCTTTGGGATGGCGGTGGGCGCGATCAGCAACATCGTTTTGCGCGGCTGCACGTTCAGTCAAAACCTGGGTGATCCAACCGCATCCGGCAACACCGGCAGCGGATTTATCTTCGCGCAAACTGTGGACGGGTTGATGGAGTATTGCGTGGCGCACGACAATGGTGGGGCGGGCACCAACGGCGCCGGACCGGTTGGGTTGTGGTGTTACGATTCCAAACGGATCACGATCCAGTTCTGTGAATCATATCGTAATCAGGCCCAGAATCAGGATGGCGATGGATTTGACCTCGACCTCGGCACTTCCGACTCGGTGATTCAATACTGCTATTCGCATGATAATTTTGGGGCGGGCTATCTTTTGAGCACGGATGGAAACCTCACCATGTGGAGCAACAACATCGTGCGCTATTGCATCAGTGAAAACGACAGCACGGGACCCTACATGGGGGCAATTGAGCTTTATTGCGCTGCTGGTCCGGTGCCGTTAAAGAACAGCCAGGTCTATGGCAATGCAATTTACAGCCGTCTGTCCCCGGCGATCGCTTTCAACATCAATAATGCCAACATGTCCGGGGTCTATCTGCGCAACAACCTCATCATCACGACCAACAACCAGAACCTTATCTCCCTAATCGCCGGATCATCAGCGCCGACTACCAACCAGGTTTGCTTCCAAGGCAACAACTACTGGTCCAGCGGGAATCCTTTCCGGATTCAAACTGCACCGGCCAGTTTTGCCACCAGCCTGAACGCATGGCGCGTTGCGACCGGCCAGGAGAAGTTCAGTGGCACAAACGTCGGATTCAACTTGGATCCCAAACTAATCGCTGCCGGCGCCGGCGGGACGATTGGCAATGCCTATGTGCTGACCAATCTCACCGCTTATCGCCTGCAATCTTCCTCGCCACTGATCAATGCCGGACTGAATTTGACTAACCTTTTCAATCTTAATCCGGGCACCAATGATTTCTACGGCACGCCCATTCCACAAATGGGATCTTTCGACATCGGTGCCGCCGAATTTGCGCTCACGCCAACAGCCACAATTCTGACCAATGCACTCAATCCCTCCGTTTACGGCCAAAACGTCACGTTTACCGCCATGGTGAAAACCAATGGCGTTACTGCGACGAGTGCAACCAGCAATTTTGTTTTCAAGGTGGACGGCATTGCCGTGGCCACCAATGTGGCAACCGGCGGTTTGGCCAACTACATCAAGTGCAACCTCACTGCAGGCACGCACAACGTCACCGCCGAATACCGGGGCGATACCAGTTTTGCCCCCAGCACGAACAGCGTGACGCAAACGGTCAATCAACAAACTCCGACGTTGACCGCCCCGTCTGCCAACACGATTACCAATGGCCAGATGTTGAGCGCCTCAACCTTGACCGGCGGTGCCGCGACGAATGCGGCCAGCGGCGCACCCGTTCCGGGCGGCTTTGCCTTCACCAATCCCTCGCTGGTGCCGAACGTCGGCACCACGAATGTGAGCGCGACGTTCTTGCCGATGGACACCACGAATTACACCAGCGCGACTACGACAGTAGGCGTGCTCGTCAACGCCGGCCAGACGATCGTCATTAGCAGCGCCACGATGCTGGCCGGCGGCTCGTTTCAACTGAATTTCACCGGCAGTTCAGGTCAAGCTTTCAGGGTGCTTGGCACCAACTTGCTTATAGCGCCGTTGACGAACTGGCCGACCTTGATGAGCGGCATCTTTGGCGTTGGCGGACCGGTAACGACGAACTTCACCGACGTAAACACCAGCGCGACCAACACACAGCGGTTTTATCGCATTGTCTCGCCCTAAATGAAAGTCGCCGCCTGTCCAAAAGGACAGGTGTAAAAGTAGGTTTGAAAGATTAGCCTAGTGCGATGCTACCCGTTTCAACCCCAACCGTGCGCGGAGAATGTGTGCGCGCGATTCTCACACTGATCAGCATGGCGGCGTTGCTGTTGGCAAACACGACCGCGGTAAACGCAGCAACTCAATTCGCCGCCGGCAGCTTCACTTGGGACAACAATAACACGACGGCCTGGGGATCGGTTTCCGGCGGCCCGTATGCTTCACCGTGGACTGCGGGAAACGACGCCGTGTTCGAGGGCATTGCGGGCACGGTGACGTTATCCACACCGACCGCCCACAACCTGACTTTCAACTCGGGAACTTACACGCTTTTCTCCAGCACGCTGACGCTCAATGGCACGACGCCTACGGTAACGGTCAATGCTGGCTTGTCCGCCAGCATCAGTTCCATCATTGCCGGTTCGGCCGGTTTGGTAAAATCCGGCGCGGGCACGCTGACGCTTTCGGGGGCGAACACTTTCGGCGGCGCCACGACCATCAGCAACGGCACGCTCACGCTGGACTATTCCAGCCAGAACAATTCCAAGCTGGCCGATGCGTCCGCGCTGAAGCTCGCGGGCGGCACGCTCAATCTTGCGGGCGGCACGCACACGGAAATTGTCAGCGGCACGACGATGACTTACGGCGCGAGCCGCGTGACGCGCGCCAGCGGCAGCGCCACGCTTCAGATGGGCGGGTTCAGCTTCGTGAACTCCGCTTACGGTGACCTGAGCCAGGCCGTGGATTTCGGTGCGCCGGGCATCGCCACCAGCAGCACAGCCAACAATTCCTCCGGGATTCTCGGCGGCTGGGCGACCGTCAACGGAACGGACTGGGCGGCGACGGCGGCTTCCGCCAACAACACGCCCATCAACGCGCTCGCCAGCTACGTCAACGACACTTGGGCTTCGGTCAACAACGTCAACGTCACCGGCAATAAATCGGTCACCAACGCCTCCTGCGAAACGTTGCGCTTCAATGCGGCATCGCCCTGCACGATTACTTTTTCCAACAAATGCACCGTGGCTGCGCTGGGCTACAACACTTCCGGCGGCATTCTCGTCACGCCGAACGTCGGCAACAATCTCTGCCGCATCTCGGGTGGCAGCCTCGCCTCCGGCTACATTTCGTGGCTGCATTTTCAACAATGGAATACGGCGAACATTTTGCAAATTGACTCGCCGTTGCAGACCTACACTTGTTACTACGCCAAGAGCGGACCGGGAACGCTCGTGCTGAACGGTGGCACGGTTTCCAGCGCTTCCGGCTACAACGGTTTTATGATCAATGCCGGTGCGGTCCTTTTCAACACCGGTGGCTACTATTTTGATGCGACCGGCACAGGATCGGGAATGGTCGTCAACAGCGGCGGCACGCTCGGCGGCAACGGCATCATCACCAACACCGTCATTTTCAATGCCAGCAGCACGCTTCAGCCGTCGCTTTATGGCGGCACGAATATGCTCACGCTCGCCAGCGCCACTGCGCCGACGTTCAACGCGAATTGCACTCTCAAAATCCGCGTGCCGGCGACCAACGCCGCCGACCAGGTGTATTTGAGCAACGCCACGCCGGTCTTCAACTGCGCGAACTTGGATCTCGTCCTTGACGCGACCGGCCTCCCTGCCGGCGCGACGAACCTGACCATCATCCGCACGGCGAACCCCTCCGGCGTCACCGGCGCGTTCCGTAGCACGAACGTCATCGGCGCTTTTCTCGCAACCGTTCATTACAACGCCAACAATGTCACTGTTGACCTCGCGCCGCCGCCGCAGCCCACGAGGCTCACCATTCTCTCGGTGAACAACAGCAACAACCCGACGGCGAATGTCGGCTTCAATGTCGTCGTGCAGGCGCAGGACAACGGCGGCACACCCATTAACGTGCTGTCCAACACCGCCGTCACGCTCGTCCGCAACACTGGCACGGGCAATCTCGGCGGGACTTTTTCCGGCACAATCGCGACCGGCAACAACACCATCACCCTTGGCCCGGTCACTTACGACACAGCCGAGAGCGGCGTGAGTCTGACGGCCACAAACACCGTCGGTGCGCTCGCTTCCGGTAGCAGCGCGCCGTTCACCGTCAACGCGTCCGTGGATCACTTCGCCGTCTCTGGCATCGCGGCCACGCAGACGGCGGGCGTTGGCATCACAAACCTTCACCGGCACGGTGAGCTTCGGCGGCACGGCGGGCGCGACGGGAATTTCGCCGGCGTTCGTCGCAGGCGTTTGCTCTAACGCGAGCGTCTTCGTCACCAATGCCGGCAGCGGCTTGACGCTCACCGTGAGCGACGGCGCAGTGCCCGCGCCCCACACCGCGACGGTGAACCTGACCACCGTCTATCCAGGCGCGCTCAACCAGTTTGCCATCGTGCCCGCCGCCATTTCCGTGGCGACCGCCGGCACGCCGGTCACACTGACTAGCCTCACGGCGAAGGACGCCTATGGGAATGTTTGCGGCAGCGGGCCGAACGCCTTCGCCGGCACGGTGAATTTCGCCGGCACGGCGGGCGTCACCGGCACATCCGCGGCGTTCGTAGCGGGCGTCTTGACGAATGTCAGCGTGACGCCGACCAGCGCGGGCAGCGTCAAAACCATCACCGTGAACGACGGCGCGGGCCACGCAGGTTCGGTTTCAATCGCCACTGTGAATCCGGCGGCGGCGGCGAATCTCGCGCTGACTTCGGGCAACAACCAAAGCGCGTTCCTGAACACAATTTTGCCGAACCCGTTCGTCGTCACCGTGACCGACGCCTACGGCAATACAATCTCCGGCGTGCCCATAGCCTTTGCCGTCGCCTCCACGCCAAACGGCGCGACCGGCCAGTCACTGACAGCGACCAACGCCACGACCGCCGCGAACGGCCAGGCGTCGAGCCGATTGACCATCGGCAATGTCTCTGGACTTTACACCGTCACTGCGACGGCCACTGGCTTGAGCGGCAGCCCGGTGACTTTCAACGCCATGGGCGTGGTGAATCTCGGCGCGGTGGGCAACGGCACTTGGAGCAATCCCGCCGGCGGCAACTGGGCCACCGCCGGAAACTGGAGCGGCAGCGCCATCGCCAACGGCCAGGGCAAGACGGCGGATTTCAGCACGCTCGACATCACCGGCGATACGACCGTGCATCTCGACACGCCGCTCACCATCGGCAGCCTGACTTTCGGCGACACCGCGCCTGCGTCCGCCGCCGGCTGGACGCTCGACAACAACGGCTTTGCTGGCAACGCGCTCACGCTCTCGGTTTTTGCGGGCAGCCCGACCTTCACCGTGAATGCGCTCGGCGCGGGAAAATCCGTCACCGTTAGCGCCGGTCTCGCCGGCACGCAAGGGTTCACCAAGACCGGCGCGGGCACGCTGGTGCTGGCGGGCAGCAACACTTTTAGCGGCGGCGTCACGATCAACGCCGGTTCTCTGGAGGTCACGAACAATTCCCTTTCGTCCGCCGGCCTGGTGACGATGAGCGCCACCGGCAAACTGGCGGTTGACGGCCCGGCGACGGTTGGCGGGTTGTCAGAAATTTACGACAGCACAGCAACGATTCAGCCCGGCCCGACAATGACTGCCAATCAAACGCTGGTCATCAGCAACGGCGTCGGCGCGGACAACAATTTTAACGGCGCGTTCACCACCGGCGCGGGTGGCGCAAAACTCACCATCGTCAAGACGGGCGCGGGGTCGCAGACTTTGCGCAGCACTCTCGCGGCAAATCAGCCGGCCAGCATCGTCGTCAGCAACGGCACGCTCGCGTTGTATGGCGGCGACGGTGGGGCGGGCGGCTATGGCAACGGCGCGCCGATTTTCATTGCGCCCGGAGCGGAGTTGGATTTGAACGACTGGTATGTCGCCGGCAACGCAAGGGCGATCACCAACAGCGGCGCGTTGAACGTGAACGCCTACGCGCTTTACATCAACAAGCTGACCTTGTTGAACGGCGGGACGGTGTTCAGTGGCAATTCGAGCGTTTGGAACGCGGGCGACTCCGGACCGGCCAGCATCGTTGTTTCCGGATCAGTGTCGAACGCCGCCAGCGCCAGCACGATTTCCTGCGTCATCAATCTAAACACCAATTCCGGCCCGGCGACCTTCAGCGTCGCGGACACGACCGGCGACGCCAATCCTGATTTGCTGATGACCGGCGTGATTGCGGACAGTCCTTATCACAACGGTTGTCCGGTCATCAAAACCGGCGCGGGCACGATGGCGATGCAGGCCGCGAACACTTTTTCCGATGTCATCACCATCAGCAACGGCCTGATCAATCTTGGCGCGGCGGAAAACGCCGGCACATCCGGCCCGCTCGGCAATCAGTTGGCGAACGCCACGAACACCATCGCCCTCGCCGGCGGCGGCTTGCAATATTCCGCCGCGAACCAGTTCGATTACTCCGGCCGCTTCAGCACGGCGGTGGGGCAGACTTACATCGTGGACACCGCCGGACAAAATATTACCTGGGCGGCGGCGCTCAAGAGCAGCGGCGGCTATCTCACAAAAAATGGCGCGGGCACTTTGACGCTGACCGGCGCAAACACCTTCACCGGCCCGACGGTCATCAACGCGGGCACGCTGGCGTTGAGCGGCGCGGGTTCGCTCGCCAACTCGGCGGGTATCACCGTCGCCGGCGGCGCGACGCTCGATGCGTCGGCGCTGGGCGGTTTCAATTTGAGCGCGGGCCAAGTTTTGGCCAACAGCGCCGGCGCGACCGGCAATTTGAAGGGCAGCATAAACCTGTCGCCTGGTGGCGTCACGATTTCCTACACCAACGGCACGCCGGCGTTCAGCCTCGCCAACGGCACGATGAATCTCGGGTCGAACATGACATTCACGGTGAACAATCTCGGCGCGCCGCTGCCGATCGGCAATTACAAGCTCGTCGCGGCTGGGCCAGGCGGGTTGGTCGCGGGCGCGCTGCCGTCGGTCTATTTGCCTTACGGCGGCCTCGTTGACGGAGCGGGCGCGGTGCTGCGGATTTCCGGTAACGAACTTTACCTGTTCGTGTATTACATGATTCCGACCACGCTGGGGCTTTCGCCGACGACTAATCCTTCGGCGTTCGGCGGCAACGTCAGTTTCACCGCGACGGTTTTGACGAATGGCGTTCCCGCCACGGATGCGGGCAGTGTGGTTCTCTTCGACGTGGACCACGTGTTTGTCGCGACCGTGCCGGTCACCAACGGTCAGGCGGTTTATTCGACTGCGGGTTTGAGCGTTGGACCGCACACGATCACGGCGGGTTTCTTCGGCGACTATATTTACCTGACGAGCGGAAATGAGTTCACCCAGACGGTGGTTCGCGCGGCTACGGCGGTGGGCGTCGCGTCGTCGGCAAATCCTTCAGGCTATCGCGACGCGGTGAATTTCACCGCGCAGTTGCCCGCCGCCGCAACCGGCACGGCGGTGTTCTCCTCTGCGGCCGGGCCGTTCAGCACCAACGCGGTGGGCGGCGGCAGCGCCGTCAGTCTGCCCATCGCGAATCTGCCGCGCGGCACGAATTTCATCACCGTGGCTTACGGCGGCGACGGCAATTTTGTCGGCAGCACGAACGCCCTCAGCCAAGTGGTGACGAATCATCCACCGTTCGCCAGCGGAACGATCTTGAGCCGCCAAGGCCAGACAGTTTGGGAAATCGGCGTGTCGAACCTGCTCGCCTACGCGACCGATGCGGATGGCGACGCGTTGAGCCTCGCGGCGTTGAGTCCGAGCACCAACGGTATCACGCTCGACACGAATTTGCATCCGTGCTTCGTGCGCTACGTCAACACGAGCCTCGTGAACGACCAGTTCACTTACACTGTCAGTGATGGCTATGGCGGTTCGAGCAGCGCGCTGATCGCACTTTACGCCAACGACCAGTCGCCGCAAATCCTCGTGCCGCCGGCCGGCGTGACCACGCTGATGACTTCCAATGTTACGTTCTCGGTGACGGCTTTCGGCGTGCCGGCCATCAGCTACGCGTGGTATTTCAACGGCACGAACCACGTTGGCGGCAACAGCAACTCGCTCTCGCTGGCGCATGTGACCATTGCCAACCAAGGTTTGTATTCCGTGACGATTTCCAATTCCGTTGACGTGACCAGCAGCGTGCCGGTGATGCTCACCGTGCTGGCAGTGCCGCCGACGGTGTCTGCCGGCAGCGCGCAAAGCGTCAAGGTGAGCAAGGCCATCACGCTCGCCGGGACGGCGTCGGATTATTACGGCCTGCCGATGCGCACCACCTGGACGGTGGTCAGCGGGCCGGGCACGGCGACGTTTTCGGATTCGAACTCGCTCACGTCCACCGTAAGTTTCAGCGCGGTGGGGAACTATGTTTTGCGGCTGACGGCGGATGATATGCAGGGCGGCGTGGCCAGTTCGGACGTGCAGAT
>JAPLTZ010000384.1:10097-14505 GCA_026397895.1 Verrucomicrobiota bacterium
TCTACACCGACCCGCAGGTGTTCAGCGGTTGGGTGGACCAGTGGGGCACGGCGATTTACGGCACGAACAAAACTTTCTGGGCCGACTGGGCGACTTACAATACGCCGGGCGGCACTTGGCAAGATTACAAGGCGTGGCGCGCCACGTGGACTTCGTCGAACGGCGGCATTAAAAAGGATTACCCCGTCGGCAACAACAACCAGGGCATTTATTGGCAACTCGGCTTAAACCCAGGCGAACCGTGGGGCAACGCGTATCAATTCGCCAACGGCTCGCCGGTGCAATACGTCGGGCCGGACTTGAAGGTCGCGCAGACCGTGCAGGCCGCGCGCGGCGGCCACACGCTCATCGTCAAATACGCCGCCGGTGGCACGAGCCTGCAGAACAACTGGTGTTCGATGAACTGGGCCACCACGCCGTATCAGGGCTACATGTATTATGCGATGAACAAGTGGGTCAACGCCGCGCTCACGAACGATCCCGCTGCCGAAGTCGCCGGCTTTTTCTGGATGCAGGGCGAAGCGGACGCCGGCGGCAACGCCGCCAACAATTATTCCGCGAATCTGGCCGACCTCATCCGGCGCGTGCGGAATGATTTCGGCCCGCAAGTGCCCATCATCATCGGCAAGATTCATCCCGCCGACCCGAACAAGCCCTACAATCCGGAGGTCGGCATTGACACGGTGCGCGCAGCCCAGGACAACGCTGCCAACTCGATCCCGTTCACGGCGACGGTCGAAACTTCCGACCTGACGCTGCGCACCCAGGAATATGACAACAGCGGCACGCTGGCCGACGTCACGCCGATTCATTTGGATCAGGCCTCGGTCAACACGCTCGGCGTGCGCATGGCGCAGGCGTGGCTGACGCTGAATTCCGCGACGAACACGAATGTCGTTTTGAGCCTGTCGTCACCCGCGCCGGCGACGGGCGTGACGCTGCCGATCAATTTCACCGCCGCCGTGGTGGCCAACTGGCTCACGGCAACCGATGCCACCGGCACGGTGGTGTTCCAAATCAACGGCGTGAACTTCAGCACGAACAACGTGGTCGGCGGCGTGGCGACGAGCGCCACCACCACGACGCTGCCGATTGGCTACAGCACCATCACCGCCAGTTACAGTGGCGATGGAAAATATCCGGAGCGCACGGTCAATTACACGCAGCGCGTCATCGGGCCGGGCGTGGATTACTATGTTGACCCGGTCAGCGGGAGCGACACGAACTCCGGGCGGAGTTGGGCGCTGGCGTTCAACACCATTGGCATGGCGGTGACATGGAGCGCGCCCGGCGACACGATTCATCTCAAATCCGGCGCGACGTTCTCCGGCGATTTATTCATCGGCAAGAGCGGCATCACGGGTTATCCGCTGACCATCACGGGCGATGACCCGGCGAATCGGCCGGTGCTCCAGCAGATTAACACCAGCAAAAACGGCGTGCTGATTTTAGACGCGAGCTATGTTACGCTGCGCAACCTCATCGTCACCGGCATGGGGGCGACGGCGAACACCTCGACCAAGAAAGTCGGTGTCGGCGCGATGTCCGACGGCGCGCAATACGGCGGAATTATTTTCAGCAACGTGGATGTCTCCGGCTTTTACGGCGGCATGGTGGTCTATGGCTGGGGTTCAACCAACAGCGGCTTCCACGACGTCCTCTGGCAGAATTGCAACGTTTATTCCAACCTCAACGTCGGCGGTGAAGTGTGGGCGGAAGGCTTCGGTTCGGTGAGCAACATCGCGGTGCTCAACTGCCAGTTCAATTACAACTACGGCGATCCCACGCTTTCGAAAAACACCGGCAGCGGCTGCGTGTTCGGCGCGGTCTGGGGCGGGCTGATGGATCACTGCGTCGCTCACGACAACGGCGGCTGGGGCGTGGCGCAGCCCGGGCCGGCGGGGTTGTGGGCGTGGAACAGCCAGGGCGTAATCATCCAGTATTGCGAGGCGTATCGGAATCAGGCCCAGAAACAGGACGGCGACGGTTATGACCTCGATCTCGGCACTTCCGACTCGGTGATCCAATACTGCTACTCGCACGATAACTACGGCGCGGGCTATCTGTTGAGCACCGATGGAAGCATGAGGACCTGGAGCAACAACGTGGTGCGCTTCTGCATCAGCGAAAACGACGGCACGGGCGGCAAGCTCGGCTCGCTCCAGCTTTACGCGCCCGCCGGGCCGGCGACGCTGCACCACGGATTGGTTCACAATAACACATTCTACAACAACACCAGTGCCTTGATCCGCTCGTATGACACCGCCGCGATGCACGATATGAAGATCGTGAACAACATTTTCATGGCGACCAACAACATGCTGCTGATGACGAACGATGTGCCCACAACTTCAATCCTTCCTTCGCAAGCGTTGTTCGCCGGGAACGATTACTGGACCAGTGGCGGAAACTTCAATCTCGCCGGTTACAATTCGCTGGCGGCGTGGCGCGCGGGCACGGGACAGGAAATGCTCGGCGGCGAGCCGGTCGGACTCAACGTTGATCCGCGCCTGGTGAATTCCGGCCACGGTGGCGAAATTGGCTTTGGCAATGCGTTGACGAATCTTCCAGCCTACCGGCTGCAAGCAAATTCACCGATGATCAACGCCGCGTTGAACGATTGGGTGTTGTTCGGCTTCGATCCGGGAACGGCGGATTTCTTCGGCACGCCCACTCCGGTGACGGGCAGCGGCGAAATCGGCGCAGCGATTTCCACCGCGACGCGAAACGTTGCGGCCACGACGCTGGGAATGACGTCCAGCGCGAATCCCGCGACCGTGGGCGCTGCGGTCACCATCACGGCGACCGTGAAGACAAATTCCGTCATGGCGGCGAACGCGACCGGTTTCGTGCTCTTCAGCGTGGATAGCGGAATGCCGTTGGTTGTTCCGGTGATCGGCGGTTCGGCCTCGTTCGCGACGAGCGCATTGGGAATCGGTTCGCATCCCGTTAATGCGGTCTATTCCGGGAACGCAAATTATTCAGAAAGTGGCGTTGGTCTGCTCCAGACCATCAATGCCGCCGTCACCGTGCCGCCGACAGTGGTAAGCAATTCCGTTGTTGTGAGCAGTGGTGGCGGATTCCAAATGGCCTTTACCGGGCCGAGCGGCCAAACTTATCAAGTGCTGACCAGCACAAACATGATCAACTGGTCGCCGACGGCTAATGGCACGTTCACTGGCTTGCCGGTGAACTTCACCAATCCCACGCCGAACGACGCGCAGCGCTTCTATCGCCTCGTGTCGCCTTGAACGCCTTACCTGTCCGTAAGGACAGTAGAAACAAATTTTCAAGAGCAATCATTCCGTGTTGTGGCGTTATCTGGCCCTGGCTGCCTTTGCCGCCGCTGTTGTCCAGCCGAATGCGTCGGCGGCAACGGTCAGCCTGCTCAACAACAACAATCCGAGCTTCGAGACCAGCGTCGGCTATCCAGCGGGCGCGGTGGGATTAACCAACTCAATTCCGGGTTGGCAATGTTACTGGTCCATCGCGGACAGCGGGGTTCACAATGTCCAGCCCCAGAACAACGCCTATCCCGCGACCGAAAGCAGTCCGCTTAACGGCACGAACGCTTTCGGTTTGTCTGTTTCCACCGGCTGCACGTTCTGGCTTGAGACGGATGCAGCCACCCGTCCGCCGGTTCAACCCAATACTTCCTGCACAATTTCCTTCGCCATGGAATTCAGTTCCACCATCGCGACGGCGGCTACGGTCGGGATGAGTTGGTATAACAGCGCAGGACAGTTAATCAGCCGTAGCACGGGTTCATTCACTCCGGGCAATAGTTGGTCGAACTACACGCTGACGGCCACCTCGCCCGCCAACGCCGCTTCGGTCGCGGCCTACTACACTGTCACCGCTAATTCGACGTATAAGATTTTCACTTACCTCGACAACTTCTCGATCCAGATGCAGGACAGCAGCAACGGCGGCGCTGGTGGTGGTTTGCCCCCGGTGGCGCGCGCCGGTTATGCGCAGACAAATTATCTGGGCATAGGAGCTCAATTGGCGGGTTATGGATTTGATTACTACTATCGTCCTCTGACTTATGCTTGGTCCAAAGTGAGCGGACCGGGCACGGTATCGTTTGTAAATTCGAATGCAGCGGCGACCTCGGCGAGTTTCAGCGCATCAGGTGTGTATGTGTTGCGTTTGGCGGTGAACAACGGACTGACGACGGTTTCCAACGATGTGTCTGTTACGATGCTCGACACCTCTCCCAACCTTCTGCTGGCTAATCCCGGTTTCGAATTGTCTGCGGGCGCATACTTGGATGGCTCCGGCGGTCTGGGAACTGATTTGAGCATGACCGGCTGGCAGGTGGGATTTACCCAGACGGGTGTGTCCAACAGCATTTATGTGGCGGGTCCGGCGTATGAAGGTTCGCAAGCCTTGTATGCCTCGGCTT
>JAPLTZ010000062.1 GCA_026397895.1 Verrucomicrobiota bacterium
CATCGGGCGCGGCGCGTTTTACGACCCGTGGATTTTTCAAAGGACGCGGGGGTATTTGCGGCGGAGCGCGGCTGTCCCAGCCGCAGCAGCTTCGCAGCAACAAGGCGGCAGCGAATTTTCAACGCCCCCGACTAACCTGCGCGCTGCGGCTGGGACAGCCGCGCTCCCGCCCGAACCGGTCTTCGCCGAGCGCGTGCGCGTGCTGTGCCGGCATTTGGACCTGATGGTGGAAATCTTTGGCGAGGAACTCGGCTGCCGGATGTTCCGCAAGGTCGCGCCGTGGCACGCCAAGCGATTCGGCCCGGCCAACGTCTTCAACAAGCGCGTCGTCCGCATCGCCACGCGCGCGGAATTTCACGCCGTGCTGGCCGACTTCCTGAAGTGGCGGCAGCAGTTCCTCGACGACTGCGGCGAACTGCTCCCGCGCTACCAGCTCCCGCCGATGGTCGCCTCCTTCATGCAACCGGACGTGCCTGTCGCCGCCCAACGCCAGAACATTCCCGTGCCCAAAGGGCCGGTGGAGGTGTGGTGAAATGAGCACGCGAAGAACGCGAAGGGGACGAAGGATTTTGCCGCCTTTTCAGGTGCGGGTTGGGCGCTTGATTCCAAACCAAAACCATTCTGGACAGAAACTTGCGGGCCTAATACGGTTGCTGCCGTGAACCAGATAGGCCGCTACGTTTATGGATACACCAATACCACCAAAGACATCGTTCTCACATCAGGCAGCCAAGCTCAGTTGGGTTTGCCCCATCATTATCTTCCTTCTGCTGATGTTCGGTAGACAGGCGGGCGCACGAGTCATCATCGAGTATGTCGCTTTACTGCTCATGGTGGTGGGACTTGTGTTCGGAGTCGTTGCGTTGTTCGGGATTCGCACCCACGGCAAGAACGGCATTCTTGCCCCTGCGATTCTTGGCATCATCATCAATGCCTTGCTGACGTTTATTTTCGTTACGAATTTTGTGGCGGCTAGAGCGCGAGCGCAACGAGATGCAAGCGAAACAGCGAAGCTCTCGTCCATAGCTCCGGCGAGTAGAGACAGGAATGATCGTCAGACTTATGAGGGTCAAGGAATGGTTTTCCACTTTGACGGAGCTTACGCATTGAAGGTAAACAAGGAAACGGCACAAATTTTTCTTCAGCATGACGCTTCTACGGTCATGGTCATGAGCTTTCATAAACTCGTTGACTCAACCGAAACCCTGAAACTTGTAGCGGCGTCCTTGCAAGCGGATTTTAAGAATCAATCCTATGGCGGAATTACACAAAGTGCTGTTGAAAGTGTTGCTGGGTTGACCCGATCTGGCGGCTTCGTGCAAATGGGTTATGACCGGCCGGGAACGGGCCACGTTCATGCGGATGCGTATATTCTGTCTGATCAGACTAATTCCATTTCTCTGCTGCACTATTACCCTGACTCAAAGGAATCAAAGGCAAAGCAGTTATTTCAAACATTGTTGCAGTCGCTCAGAGACGGGAACTGACAGCACCTTTGCTGCGTTCTCCGTTAGTTCTTGTTCGCTTTTTCCGCCTGCTCGCCAGCACCATCAGCACTGAGAACAAGGTGAACATCCCCGGCGCGAACCGTTCCTCCGCCGTCATCGCCCGCCCGCCGAAAAACGAAATCGCGTTGGCGACCACATACCACGCCCAGACCGTGCCCACGCGGCGCTCCGGGTTGCGCCACAGCGCCACCAGCCCCGGAATCCCCGCGATGCAGATGCCCGCCGTCGCCGCGAGAATTGCGCCCGCCGCGCCGGAAAATCGCCACACCGCCAGACAGACCAGCACCAGCACCAGAATCACCGTCTCCAGCCAGCCCCAATCCCACCGCCGCCGCCAAAGCAGCAGCGCCGTCATCACCATGCCGCCGAGCGCGAAGCCGATGGACGCCCAGTAATTGCCGTGCTGCTGATACAAACTCACGGTCAGGATGGAATCCAGCGCCGCCCACAGCGCCCACGTGGCGAAGCTCTGGCCCGCGCCGCCGTCGGCCAGCACGGCGAGCATCAGCGGCACGAACAGCGCGAGCGCCATCACGCTGCCGGTGATTTTTAAGATGTCGTGCAGATCCATGTGTTCGGTTGAAATTCTTGTGCTTGCCGGTTTTCGGGCGGCAGTATGAAATCACTGGAGCAACCGCAACAACCTAAAACCATGAAAATTCTTTTCGCGCTTTTCGCCCTCGCTGGGCTGACCGCCTTTTCCGCCAACGCGGAAACCAACAAACCGCCGGTGCGGCTGGCGGTGATGGGCCTCGTGCACGGCCACGTCGGCGGGTTCATCCCCAGCGCGCTGAACTGCACGGATGTGCAGCTCGTCGGCATCGTCGAGCCGGACTCGAAGCTGACGGCGCATTACGCGGAGATTATGCACCTCGACGCGAATCTCTTTTTCCCCACGCTCGAAGCCCTGCTCGCGCACACCAACGTGCAGGCGGTGGCGGCATTCACCAGCACGCTCGGCCACCGACGCGTCGTGGAAGCGTGCGCGCCCCACGGCATCCATGTGATGATGGAAAAGCCGCTCGCTACTACCTTGCAGGATGCCCGCGCGATGTCCGCCGCCGCGAAAAAGGGCGGCATCCAACTGATTGTAAATTACGAAACCACCTGGTATCCGGCCAACCACGCGGCCTACGATTTGGTCTGCGAGCAAAAGGTGATTGGCGACATCCGGAAAATCGTCGTTCACGACGGTCATTCCGGGCCGAGCAAGATCGGTTGCCCTCCGGAGTTCGTGCAGTGGCTGACCGACCCGGTGCAGAACGGCGGCGGCGCGCTGACGGATTTCGGCTGTTACGGCGCGGATTTGATGACGTGGCTGATGCAGGGCGCGAGGCCGACCTCGGTCTTCGCGGTGACGCAGCAGCTCCAGCCGGAGCTGTATCCCAAGGTGGACGACGAGGCGACCATCGTGCTGACGTATCCGCACGCGCAGGGCATCATCCAGGCGTCGTGGAACTGGCCGTTCGGGCGGAAGGACATGGAAATCTATGGCGTGTCCGGGCAGATGCTCGTGCCGAAGAAAAAAACTCTCCGCGTGCTGCTGCCGGAAAAGCCGGAGAAGGAAATCACCGCCGCGCCGTTGCCCGCCGCGCAGGCTGACCCGGTCGCGTATCTCGCCGCCGTGGTGCGTGGAGAAATTTCGCCAACGGGGCTTTCGTCGCTCGCAGTGAATCTGACCGTGATGGAAATCCTGGAAGCCGCCCGCGAATCCGCGAAGACCGGCAAGCGGGTTGATCTGCCGGTGCATGCGCCGGAATAACTGCTGCGGCCCGGAGTGCGCCCGTCCCCGGGCGCAGCAGCGTTGACAGGACAAGCGGTGCGGAATTTTCGGGGGCTTTGGCGCTACTCCCATTGCTGTGCCCGAGGACGGGCACGCTCCGACAATTGTCAGACAATCTCCACCGGACACTTCGGCAGCGCGTCGAGGAACGCCTGACCGTATTGCTTCAGCAGAATCCGGTTGTCGAGCACGACGATGATGCCGGTGTCGGTCTTGGTGCGGATGAGCCGCCCCACGCCCTGGCGGAATTTCAGGATTGCTTCCGGCAACGAGAATTCGCCGAAGGAATTTCCGCCGCGCGCCTCGATGGCCTCGATGCGCGCCTCGATGAGCGGATGGTCCGGCACGGCGAACGGCAGCCGCGTGATGATGACGTTGCTCAACGCCTCGCCGGGCACATCCACGCCCTGCCAGAAGCTGTCCGTGCCGAACAACACCGAGTCCGTATCGTCCTTGAACTTCTCCAGCATCGTCGAGCGCGGCGTGCCCGTGCCCTGCACGAACAGTTCCAGCTTCAGCTTCTCGAAAAACGGCCGCATCCGGTCGGCGACGTCTTGCATGAGCTTGTAGCTGGTGAACAGCACGAACGCTTTGCCGTGCGTCTGCTTGATGAAGTGCGCGATCCAGTGCTCCAGCGCCTCGGCGTAGCCGGGCTCGCGCGGGTCGGGCATTTTTTTCACGGCGAACAATTTCATCTGCTTCTCGTAATCGAACGGCGTGCCGACTTGGAGTTGCGTCGCCGCTTCACAGCCGACTCGTTTTGAAAAATAATTCAGCGGCGACGTCGAGGGTCGAGGGTCGAGGGTCGAGCGCTTCTTCCGGCCCTCGTCTTTCGGCTCTCGGCTCTCGACCACGGCCCGCGCCGTCGTCGCCAGCGTCGCGCTGGTCATGATGATGCTCGTGTCGCTCTCGAACAGGCGGCGGCGCAGGAATTCCGCCACGTCGATTGGCGCGGCGTTGAGCGTGAGATTTTTGTGCGTCTTGCCGCTGCGCTCCACCCAGTAAACGTGGTCCTCCTGGCCTTGCTCCAGAAATTCCTTCACCTCGTTGCGCAGCTCGGCGAGGCGGCGGTTGCATTCCACCAGCTCCAGCCCGATGTCCTTGTCCTCGCTCAGCTTGATCAGATCGCTCACCGACTCGCGCAACTTCTGGATCGGCAGCGTGACGTTGTCCTGCACCAGCTCGGCGCGGCGGATGCGCAGTTCGCTCCACGCGCGGCGACGGGCGGAATTGCTTTCGCCGCCGGAGAATTTTGGCTTCGCTGTCGCCGAGATTTCCTCGCACACAGCCTCGACGTTGTCGAAAAATTTGTCGGACTCGCTCAGGATGTCGGCGACGAGTTTCACCGCGCCGCCTTTGCGAAGTGTGGCGAGCAGGCCCTTTTCCGTGCGCGGATTCCACAGGCGATTGAGCGCGTAGCGCACCTGCCCGCTCGACACGCTCAGGCCGATGTGCCGCGACGCCACGCTCTCCATCGTGTGGGCCTCATCGAAGATGACGAAGTCGTTCTTGAACAAAACGCCGCCCTCCTGCTCCTCGTCCACGCCGCCGAGCAGCGTGAAGAACAGCGTGTGGTTCAGCACCAGCACGTCGGACGACAGGATGCGGTTGCGCGCCCGCTGAAAAAAACAGGCCTCGTGATCCTTCGCGAAATCGGATTGATGTCCGCAAACTTTCGGCGAGCACAGCCCGCGCTCCGAGCAAACCTGCGCCCAGACTTTTGGGTCGGGCTCGATCTCGAAGTCCGAGAGGCTGCCGTCCTTAGTTTCCTTGGACCACTCGTAGATGCGCTGCAATTCCTCCGCCTCGGACGACGTGAAGAGGTTGCCGCTCTGCTGCATCGCTTTTTGCAGCCGGCGCGTGCAGAGATAATTCGCGCGGCCCTTGAGCATGGTGAAGTTGAAC
>JAPLTZ010000396.1 GCA_026397895.1 Verrucomicrobiota bacterium
CTACGCTCGCGCGCAGTCCGATTCAAGGATATTCCCGTGATGAAAAATATTCCTAGAGCTAACCAAAGCGGCTCAGCGTTCCAGACTGGAACGGCAGCTTCACATTCGGCAGCAAGTCTTCGACCCGCTTGATCAACTCACCTATGGGATGTCGTTGCGCGGCGTGCCGTAGATCCTGTGCGGTGAGATGTATATATATTTGCGTGCTGGTGATCAGCCGATGTCCCAGCAAATCTCTCACCGTCACCAATCCCACTCCAGCCTTGATCAGATGCGTGGCAAAAGTATGCCGCAGTTGATGCGGCGAGACCCGCTTCTCAATCCTGGCTTTTCGACCCGTCGTGCGCACGCGCTCGTAAATGGCGTTCCGGGAAAGCGCGCCACCTTCACGGCTTCGAAAGAAAGGTGCCGTCGACTTTACTGGTCCCCGAGCCATCCGATACTGCTTCAGGATGTGGACCACTTCTTCATTGAGCGGCACGGTACGCTCGTGCCCGCCTTTGCCAATGACATGGATCGTGTGCTCTTGCCAGTCGATGTCTTGCTCGGTAAGTCCGGCGCATTCACTCGCCCGGATCCCAGTGCCATAGAGTATCGTCATGATGGCACGATCTCTCATTCCCAATACGGTGTCCGTGTTCGGTCGTTCAATCAAACGCCGCACTTCTTCTTCGTTCAATGTCAGCGGAAGTTTGCGGCGTGCGGCTTTGACTTTGGGAAAGTTGGCCAAGGGGTTGGCCCGTGGTTCCAAATGCCCCATCGCCACGATGGCGCGATAGAAGTTGCGCAGCACCGTCACCTGGCGATTGATGGCAGAAGCGCCGTTGTCACGTTCTCGGCGCAGATAGTCCAAGTACTCCAGCACATCCCGGGCAGTGATCTGTTCGGGCCCTCGCTCCTGTAGCCGCCAGCGCGCGTACTCACGAAAACCTTTCAAGGTAGCCTGATATGCGTCGATGCTGGAAGACCGCAACCCGCGGGCCGTGCAGTGGGTTTGCAGATACAACGTGATCCAATAATCCCATTTCATTTTTCACCTCCTGGTTTTTTACTCAAAAGTTTTACTGCGTTCTCCCGCCGGCCCGGCAAGCCATGAAGATAAACTCCGGTCTCTTGCGCGGAACGGTGACCCATCAGCGAAGCAATCACGGCCAAATCCACACCACGATCCATCAAGTGGGTGGCGAAACTATGCCGTAAGGTTTTGGCCGTGACCGTTTGCGCCAGACCTGCTGCCAGCGTGGCTGTGTGAACCACTTCACACACATCCTTGGATGCAAACCGAGTTTGCTTTTTTTCGGTCCGGATCAAGGCGCCGCGCCGGCCTTTGCGTTCGGCTAGATAAGCCAGCAACACTGTCCAGACGGCATCAGGCACGGGGATGCGTCTGGCGCGATCCCCTTTGCCATGACGGATCACGATCTCCTGTCGCTCCAAATCCACATCGGCGACATCCAGTTGGCAGAGTTCCGCCGTCCTCAAGCCGCAGCCATAAAGCAGCAAAATCACCAGCCGGTTCCGGCGCTGCAACCGCGTATGACTCGGACAGGCCGCAACCAGACGCTGCGCTTCTTCAATGGTCAGGAACTTGGGGATTACCACGCGCACGGAATCTTGCAGACTAAAACCGTCCAGCACGTTGCGGTCGGTGCGACCACTCCGCCAGGCATACTCCAACAACCCGCGTAGATGACTGATCTCCTTGTTCAGCGACTGCGCCGAATAGCCCTCCTCCCGCTGGTGGTTCAACCAGCCCAAGTAGTCTTCCAGCGTCAACTTCCACAGCGGCACTGCCGGCCGCATCTGTTCCAGTGCCGTTACCGCACGTTTGAGGGTACACCGCATATCCACAATGCTGCGGTGGGCCAAACGCCGGACCGTCCTTTGATAGTCGAGATAGCCTTCAATCAGCGGATCTAAACAGATCGGGTTCATGCCGCCCTCCCTTCCAGTTGCTCTGGCAAATCCAGATAATCATTGAGGGGATGCTTCTTGA
>JAPLTZ010000237.1:0-3728 GCA_026397895.1 Verrucomicrobiota bacterium
GAAGCCGCGAAGCTCGCGACGGCACGGCGCTCGGCCTTCTCGGCGCTGGCGCGGGTGTCGCCCACGACCATCCTCGAAGACGCGACCGTGCCGCGCAGCGAATTGGCGAAGATGATCCGCTTCATCCAGGAAGTCGGCGCGCGGCATCAGTTGCGCGTGGCCACCTTCGGCCACATGGGCGACGGCAACCTGCATCCCACCTTCCTCACCGACGAACGCAACGCGGCGGAGATGGAACGTGTGGAACACGCGATGAAGGAGATTTTCGATTACGCGCTCAAACTCGGCGGCACGATCACCGGCGAACACGGCGTGGGCGTGGCGAAAAAGAAATTCCTGCCCGGCGCGATCGGCGACGCGAGCCTCGGCCTGATGCGCCAGCTCAAACGCACGCTCGACCCGGAGAATCTGTTGAACCCCGGCAAAATCTTCGACCTGTGAGCGCCACACCCCTCCGCCTCGCGACGCTCGATTATTCCGTGCTGCAACAGTGCATGCACTGCGGGATGTGCCTGCCGAGCTGCCCCACCTACGACGCCACCAAGCTGGAACGCCACAGCCCGCGCGGCCGCATCGCACTGATGCGCGCCATCGCCGACAAGGAGTTGCCGCTCACGAAGAAGTTTGGTGAGGAAATGTATTTTTGCCTCGGCTGCCTCGCCTGCACCACCGCATGTCCGGCGGGCGTGAACTACGCGGAGCTGTTCGAGGTCGCCCGCGCCGACATTGAAACCAGCGGCGTGCTGGACAAACCCAAGCGCAATGTCATCCGCTGGCTGACGGTGAAGTTCATCTTCACGCGGCCACGGCTGCTGCGGTTCGTCGGACGGCTGTTGTATATTTACCAAGCCCTCGGCCTGCAACGGCTGGTGCGAAAGCTCCGGCTCACCGCGTTGTTGCCGAAAAGCCTGCGCGAACTCGAACCGCTCACGCCCACGGCCCGGCGGCATTTTTCCGACGCGCTCATCCGCGAGATTGAGACGCCGCCGCAACGCCGCTATCGCGTCGGTCTGCTCACCGGCTGCGTGCAGGACTTGATTTATTCGGAGCTGAACCGCGACACCGCCGATGTGTTGCTCGTCCACTCCTGCGAGGTGGTCACGCCGCGGCTGCAACATTGCTGCGGCTCGCTCCACGCGCACAACGGCGAACTGGAACTCGCCCGCGAGATGGCCCGCCGCAACATCACCGCGCTGGAAAAGTCCGCCAGCTCGCTGGAAAAGCTGGACGCCATCATCAGCAACGCCGGCGGTTGCGGCTCACACCTGAAACACTACGACCACCTGCTGCACGACGACCCCGCATTCGCCGCCCGCGCGAAGCTGTGGTCGCAGAAGCTGAAGGACATTCACGAATGGCTTGCGGAAATCGGATTGCAGCGCCCCGCGCCCGCGCCGCACGCCGAGCGCGTGACCTATCACGAGTCCTGCCATCTCTGCCACGGCCAGAAGATCACGCAGCCGCCGCGCAATCTGCTGCGGGCGATCCCCGGGCTGGACTTCGTGGAGTTGCCGGAATCGAACTGGTGCTGCGGCAGCGCAGGCATCTACAATATCACCCAGCCGGAGATGTCGAAGAAACTGTTGGATCGCAAGCTCGCCCACCTCGTCCGCACTGGCGCGACGGTCGTCGCCTCGGCCAATCCCGGCTGCTCGGTGCAATTGGAGGCCGGCTTGCGCCAGGCAAACAGTCAGGTGCGCGTCGTGCATCCCATCTCCCTCCTCGCTGAAGCGTTTCGGCGGGGTAAAGAGTTAAGGTGGAAATCGAAGGCACATCCAACAAGACCTTTTGAAATAAGAGCAAATACCGCACTCGGGACTGTCCCACCACGAACAAATGGTGCGGTTGAATCTGTCGCCATGAACCGTCGCCTGAATAGCGAAACGACTAAAAATTAATCAACGACAAAAGATCAAACGTCAGAAAAGCACAAACAGAAGTAGCCGCTATGAAATCATCAATACTGAAAATCAAACTGCAATCATCAGTCCAACTTCGAAAAGGAGTTTACAAAGCTCCCCTTATGAACATTGAAAATATCGCCATACGAGCGGGGATGCGCTGGCGCAGTGGGGTGCTTTACCCCGTGTTGTGTCTGCTCGCCGTCAACTTGGCAACTGCCGCCGATGGCCCGATGGGCGTCGAACGTGTCGCGCGCCTGACCTATGCCGGCTACCAATCGTCCTCCGCAGGAACCAATGACGCCATGCGCTGGGTAAAGGGACAGCCAGAATGGGCTGGAGTTCCTCGCACTGCAGTAACCAATGATGCCGCGCAGTGGGTGCAGGTGGATCTGGGGCGCTCGGTGCCGATTGATAAAATCAAACTGTTCCCCTTGGTGAATTGGTCCGCAATTTCAGCGGGCTTTCCGGCGCGCTTCAAAATCGAAGTGTCGGACGACCGGGAATTTAAGGCCGCCAACCTCATTACCGACCAAACCACTGCCGATTATCCCAAACCTAGTGACGAAGTCAGCGTATTTCCCGGCGCCGGTAAGGTAGGACGTTATGTGCGCCTCACCACCACTCGCCTACGCGACCAGAAGTTAGCGTTGACTAAACTGGAAGTTTGGTCGGGCGGCAAGGATGTCGCCCAAGATTGCCCGACGGCGGATTCGCTAAAGGGGAATCTTGGTAAAATCAACCTCACCCGTAGGCCTCGTCCGCAAGGCGAAGAAGTGGTGACTGACAATCCCAACAACATCATTCCTGCTGAGCGATGGCAACCAGTTCCCTATGCGGCCCAGTCCCCACTCGGTGGCGTGCATCTGGGAGAGGGACTCTTCGAGACAGCCATGCAGAACAACATCGCCTATCTGATGAACTCTTTTACGTTCGATGAATTAGTGCGCGAATTCCGGGAGCGCGCCGGTAAACCGTGTCCCCCAGAAATGCGCAAGCCCCACAGGTTCTGGGAAACCTCGCTCGCGGGTTCCAACGCCGGGCGCTTTATGATGGGGGCGGGCAACACCTTGCGCTGGATGGAAGATTCCGAACTCCGCAAGCGCATGAACGACATCGTGGACGTCATTGAAGAGTGCCGCCAACCGAACGGTTACATTATGGCATATCCTGACAATACCATCTTCACCAGCGAGCGTGCCGCTTACACCCGTTCATGGGTCACGCATGGCCTCATCGAAGCGGGCTTTGCCGGCAATCCCAAGGCGTTCAATCTGCTGCGTGGTTATTACGACTGGTTTGACCAAAACCCGTATTTGCCCGAACTTTTGCGGCGCGGTGCTCAGGGCGTGCAGGGAATGATTGCCAATACGCGAACCTATTTCACCCCCATCGGAAAACCCGAGGACCTTCAGGTCATCCAGCGTTACTTTCAGGAAAATTACTGGCTGGACGAACTCGCCAAGCGCCAAGACAAGGCCATCTGGCAATACCCCTATGCCCAACCTCACAATTACTTGATTACATCAATCGAACCCTATCTTGATTTGTATCGCGCCACGGGCAATCGCCACTATCTTGATGCCTCCTTGGGTGGCTGGGAGTTGTATCACGATAATTGGGAGCATATCGGAGGCAGCATCGCCATCTGCGAAGGCTTCCTCGCCAACGAAACTTACCCGCCGCATTCCAACTTTTTACACTTACACACGGGCGAACTCTGCGGCAGCGTTTTCTGGGCGCGCTTCAGCCAGCGCTTCCACTTGCTCTATCCTGATCAGGAGAAATATGTGGGCGAGATCGAGAAGTCCATTTACAACGTGATTA
>JAPLTZ010000237.1:3748-8639 GCA_026397895.1 Verrucomicrobiota bacterium
GCCAATTTGCTGGGACGCAAGGATCAGAGCCAAGGGCTTCGCAACAACACCTGTTGCGAAGGGCAAGGCACCCGGATGCTGGGATCTCTCCCCGAATACCTCTATTCAATTGCCGCTGATGGCCTTTACGTGGATTTGTTCGCACCTTCTGAGATTACCTGGCAGCAGGGTAAACAAACCCTCAAAGCGCAGATGACCACGCAATTTCCCTTCGACAACAACGTGACCCTGCGCTTCTTTCTGGCCGCTCCTACGAAATCGAAAATTCGGGTGCGGGTTCCGGCGTGGGCAGTTAAGCCCATGCCGATTCTGATTAACAACGAACTTGCCGCGACCGGAATGCCCGGCACCTACTCCACTCTGGAGCGAACATGGAAAGAGGGCGACACCATCACCTTTACACTGCCGGCGGGCCTCCGGTTGACCAAATATCAAGGTGACGAAGCCAGTGACACGCAGCCGCGCTACGCCTTGGAATACGGCCCCCTCTTGCTGGCGGCTGTGGGTGCGAAGGCAGACGATCCTGAAGCACAATTCACCTCTGGCATCCCCGGTTTTCTAAACCGCCTCAAGCCAAAGACCGGGCAGTCGCTGCATTTCACCATCGAAGGCGAATCCGATTACACCTACATTCCTTACTGGGAGGTCGCGCTTGACCAGACCTTTACCTGCTTCCCGGTTTTCGGTGTCAAAAAATAGACAGACATATCCCCTCTACCAGATGAGTCGGAATATATTTCCGCTTCGATTTGCCATGCTGCTGTGCTGCGCCACCTTGTGTGTCCGCAACGCGGCGGCGGGCGGGATTGATTATGCGGAGTCACACTATGTGGATTCGTGGTTGCGGCATCCTGTTTACGGTGATCCCTCGTTCGACTCGTTCAAACGCGCACCCGGCAATCCGATTCATACCGGCGCCCCGCCGTTTGAATGGCCAGTCAACGGCTTCTTCTTTCCCGACCCCGCGAACGGCAACTGGTATCTCTATATTGGCGCTTATGCCAAAGGCTATGCCGGGCCGCCGCCGAGTCGCTGTTTGTTGTATCGCTCAACCGATCGCGGGCAGACATGGGAAAACCTCGGGACGGTTTTGCAGGGTGCCGCAGAGATGTTCGATAAGAACGGACACACACCCGATGTAAGCGTCGTGTTTGCGGACGGTCGTTATCACATGATTTACGACTGGAGTGAATTAGATTTTAGCCGAGAAGGAGGGCTCGCGTATGCCTGGGCTGAAAAACCTGAAGGGCCGTGGCATCGGACGGCGCAACCAATCACGCGCAACACCACACTGCCGCCACTGTTGGGCAAATACCGCCGCACTTACGCGGCCACACTCGTTCGCCGCAAACACGACTGGATGATTTTGGCGATGATGGATACAACCCCGCCTTTCAGTTGGGCGATGTTCGCGATGACGGCGGACAAGCCGGAAGGCCCATATTCGGAGCGAACGCTGGTTTGCAACGTGGATTCGGACTATTTCCATCCGCCGCTCATGGAATATTATCCGGCTTTTGTGCGCGAAGGCTGGGTGTATGCGCCCGCCACCTCGTTGGCTGCAAACCGCAATTTCCAGACAATCTTCCGCGCGCCGCTGGAAAAGGCGACCAAGGCCGATGCGTGGGAAATCTACCGCTACGGTTCGGTGTGGCATCCGGAGAACGTGCCGCAGGAAGCGGACGGCATCTGGGGACAGACGTTTTCAGGCTGGTTGGACACCAACGACATCCTGCAGGTGATGTTTCCGTCGCGCGACACAAAAGGTTTTGGGACAATCAACCTCGCCTCGCGCCCGTGGGCGCAACCATTTTGCGAACACGGTTTTCGGTTCAGCGGCCACCAAGGGGCAAGCCTCACCTGCCTGCGCAAAAGTTTTTTAGAATTCACCCTGAACACCGAATTACGCGTGAACGGCACGGCACGGATCTTCTGGAACTATCAAGCTCCGCTTGGACCGAACCGGCCGGTGGCCGGTGCGGTGCTACATCCACTTTCGGTCACCCGCCATCAGGCTGTGGAATTTTCACCGGCTGGCTGGCGGATCATAGAGGTAGATGCGTTGGGTAAAACGACAACACTTGCATCCGGCATCGAGCAGGCCGGAAAAGTAACCGTGGACCGACGGGCAAACGGCGCAACGACGCTGACCCTAGACGGCAAACTGGTTTGGAAAGGAATGATGAACGTGGGGCGCGGCGCGATTGGATTGTTGGCCGAGGCCAAAAGTTGCATTGCAGTCGAGCATTTCAAAGTTACCGGAAATTCCGCTCCCGGCGTGTTTTCGTATCTGCACACGGAAGCGTGGCTGGGTGCGGGCGAGAACCCGGCGAAGTGGGTAGAGAAAAAAGATCCGCGATTTCGCTTCGGCATCGGCGCGGTGCGGCGTGACGGCGATGGCCGCGCAAAATGGAACTTTCCGGGAAGAGGTTTTACGTTGTGGAGTCCGAAAGGGCCGGACTACGGAATGGTGGAAATACGTGTGGATGGCGCGGTGGTTGCCACAGTGGATTTGCATGCCAACCAAGCACAATCATCGCAGCCGGTGTTTTCCAAAACCGGACTGACCAGCTCATTTCACGCAGTTGTGTTGCAACCCAAAAGCGGACGTCTGGTGGTGGATAGCTTAGATGTAAGTGATTAGTGTTTCATAACGCTCACAAATTTTGAAATATTTGCAAGCCGTCACCAACTGAATCGCAGCCCATCGGAAGCTTTATTTCACCAATGCCTCCACGGCGGAACTTATCGTCACCGGGCCGAGCAAGCCGGACGGCAGGAGGGCATCGTCCTTCTTCCAGTGATGCCATGTGGTGAAGGTCAGTCGGCCCGTCGGGCTGGGCTTGTCCTCCAGCAGCCACTGTGGCCATGCTTTCAGACAAGGGCCGGTCCAATTAATGCCACTCCAATCGCAGTCTTCGGGCAATTGTTCGTCGCCAATCAGCCGGTTCGGCCAGAGGTTGGTGATTTTGATTTCGAGTTTGTTTTTGCCGGGCTGGGCCGCGCCGGTGAGTTCCGCGCGGAACGGCGGTTTCCACAGGATGCCCAGCGGTTTTCCGTTCACAGAAACTTCGGCGATATTTTTTACCTGCCCTAGGTTCAACCAAAGCGAGCGCCCCTTGTCAAACAACTCCGCCGGCAGCTCCACTTCCTTGAAGTAGGTAGCCGTGCCAGAATAATAACGGATGCCCTCTTCCGTGCGCTGGCTCCAGTCTTCGAGCTTGTCAAACGTTACAGGCTTGACCGGACTGCCCCATTTCGGATCGAAGCTCACCTCCCACGGGCCGGCGATTTCCACCGGCGATGGAATCATCCCGATTTCGCAACGCAGCGTGCGGCTTGATGCCGTTTTCAATTCGTATTTTCCTGCCTGCTGCGCCTCAAACCACAGGCTGCCGTCCGGCGCGGTGTGCGCGTTCACGAAGCCAATGGGATCAACCATCATTTTGGTGTCCAGACTGACAACTTCTGAATCTGTGCCTTGAACGACATTGGTATCTCCATCGACCGAATATTCGACCACAAGGGTCTTCACCACCTTCGGCGCTGGATCGTCGCCTACAGCCAGGACGGCAACTCCAAAACTCCGCTTACCCGAATCCACCAGCGCTTGAACTTTCGCCCGGACGTCGCGCGTCCGGTCAGACACCCCGTAAATGGCTTTCTTCACCACGATCAGCGGCGTCTTTTTCGGCACGGGAAGCAGCACCTCACCGTCGCGGGAAACGGACACGATCGAATCGGTCTTCCCCGCACTCTTGCGGAACACCACAAACACCGATCCGGCGGGATCGAATTGCAACGACACGATGATGCGTCCGCCTTCCTCGCGCCAGACCGGCGCGGGCTCGATACGCCCCGTGTCAGGATGCCAGAGTTCTGGCACTTTCCCGCTGACCCGGAAGGTGCATTCCACAGAATCAAACCGCTCACGTTGGTTGGAGATAAAGTAAATGTCCGAGTCATCATCCTTGCGATGGGTAAATGCCAGCTTTGCACCGCCGTTCAGCCGAAATTCAAAATCCGGTTTAATGTTCATGGCGGCGAGAACTTCTGCTGGAGATTTATTGGAAATAATTTTAGCGGCGGTGGCTAATCGCTGCACTTCCTCGTCGCACTTGGGATAGTCCGTGAGGGACGGCGAGCGGGTAGGTTTCTGGCCGACAATCAACGCACCGGCGTCCGCCAGTTCTTTGATTTTTCGGAGCGTCGGCAAAGCCATTGTGATATCGGGCGGCAAGGCAAGCATCCGATAGCTCATGCCGGACGGCAGCACGATGCACCCATCTTTTACGGACATGAGTTTGAGGGCGTCAGCACTACACCCATCAAAGCCATAGCCGGGCGGCAACGGGCCGCTCTTAAAGCTGTTCGGCGCGCCATCGCCGACGAAGAAACACACATCGGCCACGCTCACGCCCTGTTGCAGCAAGAATTGGCTGCGGGTAATGTATTGCAGCCACGCCCGGCTTTGTTCCCACCATGTGATGGTGCGCTCAAAATGCGTGCCCCAATGATCCATCGTCATGCCGGGATAATGTGCGGGCTGCGTCCACGGTTGGTGGGCGTAGCGGTGAATGATGAAGCGGTTGATGCCGCTGCACCATGCCTGGTCGCCCGTCGCCTTGAACGAGAATGGGTCGGTTAGCCATTTTCCATGCGCGGGCGTGGCGGTGAAGGCTTCCGCACCGACAATTTTCCGGCCATACACATGGGCGATGGATGTCGCCAACTCGTTGCCGCCGCCGCTGCTGCCGGCCCAGAACTCGCTCATAGGGATGTCGGCGTAACTGCCGTATTGCAAATCATCTGTCGGACAGACGCCGTAAGGTTCAATCGAATAAAGCAAACCGTTTTTATGGGCCAGTTCCGCGAGGACGCCGGAATAATT
>JAPLTZ010000406.1 GCA_026397895.1 Verrucomicrobiota bacterium
CCTAAGCCTTGCAAGCCCCGAACATCACTGCCTTGCCCGCAGCCATAATCAAAAAATGACGCCCCGTCCTTGAGCATTCCGTATTCCAATAAAGTCTTCACTGGCTTCGACAACTCATATCGTGTAATCGCCGTCTTGTGCCGTTCTATAATCACAGACTTCTCGGCTCCGGGAAAAATGGCCTCGCGGAGGTTCGGTGTCTGTTGCAGTTCGTGCCCGCAAATGGTCAGGCCCTTTTCTTGGAGCAGTCGATCCCAATTCAGTTTAAACCCGATTGTCGCTGGATGGGTGTAGAGGTTGGCCGTTTCTTCGGCTCGCGTTAACATTTCGAAACGTGTGCGTTCAGGATGGTCAATCGGCAAAAATGTTTCTTTCCGATGCAAAATTGGCGGATTGTGATTGCCTTGATAATCCGTATGCCGGGATCGGCCAGTGACCAAATCAATCGTAATCGCTTGTCGCAATGCTGGATGCGGGTCTTCCAGAAAGTTGGGGTAGCAGAGAAACGAAACCTTCAGCTCATCCGTGCGAAATTTCAGAACATTGAATCGCTCATCAATTCTGTGCTGTATGATTAAAATCTGAATGATTTGATTTAACCCCGGCTTGAAAACCGTGTTCTTTTCCCTAAATACGTAAATCGCCGTCGGCAGCCGTTTCCCATAAGGCAGATTCTCCACGGAGGCTTGGTATTCAGCGAGTGTCATCCACTATGAGGTTTCTACAAGCTGCCTTTACGTCGCGCCCCAATCGAGCCGCCACTGACAGCTAAAAAAAGCTATCACACGGGTAGCTTTTTATGAAGTGTTTTGCCAGCGAACAAGTCCGCCGGCAATAATCTGACCAAACGGTAATGTAGTTAGACTATTTAAGCATACTACATTCTCGCCGGTTTGCCTGAGCTTCTTCATAGGTGGAATAATATTGAAGAGGCTTCCCGCAACGAGCGCAGGTGCGCCAATATTTTCCATGCTCTAGTTCATGTGGGCTCACCGAATAGTAGTTCTTTCCACACAATGCATATTTGTCTGGCCTTTTACTACGTGTTTTGGCGTCAATTTGCAGGCGACGATCTGCTTTTTCCAATTCATCCTTATTGTCTTTCAAGGAGGTTTTCGTTGTTGGTTTATATTTCATGTTCAACAAATGGAGTTTGAATTATTTCACTGAATGCAATTGGAAAGGTGAAACCAAACGGTTTCACCTTCCCGTTCAGTAGGTCTATGTAATGGTCGTTACGTTGCTAAGAAGTGCTGAGCCGAATGCGGAATTGGAAAATATTTTTTAATTCCACACACCCATTTTATCCACGGCGACAGAATAAGCTCTGGCCTTGGTCTGATACGAACTACCAAACCAACTAGACGAAAGCCGTTGATTCGAGTTTTGCCTAGTTTTCCGGTGATCAATCCATTCCGTGACCCCATTAAATGCCGCCCACAAACTTCCCTCTACACCCGGCATTCGATTTCCCCGGCCTTGATCGAAGAAGTATTCAGACCAGCTCCGATCTCTTTGAACGAGCAACTGTTTATCCGGCTCTTGGCTATCAGGGTAAACATTGGCCAAGTATTCCGCTAACCTGTTCGAGTTCAGCTTCACCCTCGACATAGCTTGAAACGATTCTTCCACCTCACTAAACCGTTCATTGATCAGGCCCAGCATCTCGTGAGCTTGCTTCAATTTCTGGTGAATGTCGGAGTGGTGGGAAACGCGATAAGCAGATCCGTCATTCAAAGCCAGTGTCAGGGTATTCTGGCACACGACTCTGACTGGCGTGAACTTAATCTGCACACTTGATTTGCCGTCATGGGAGTTGGATAGCAGCAGATATTTTTCAGTGATGTCGTCTCCCGCTACCCTGATATGACCGGGGAGCTTGGCCAATATCCACACCCTTTCTCCGTTACCTAGTGCTCCGGCTGTGTGATAGATGGCAGCGTTTTGGCCTACGATTGGGTCGAAGAACTGGAACGCTTGGTGATTTTGGAGTGGCGTGTATTCATTGCTCACCACACCCAACACCGGATCTGTCTTCTGGATCAAGTCGCCAGTCTTTCTTACAACTGCGAACCGGTCTGGAACTGGGATGCGTTTAGAGCCGGCGAAGAGAGGAAGCTTTTTCACTTTCCAATCCAGTTTAGCGGCTTGGATTGCTTCCTGTGCTGTGGCGGGTTTGTCGAGTTTTGTGCCGAGACCGTGCCAAGGGACTTCGTTGATATAGAACATACTAGCCTGGCCGTTTTGTATTAATAGATTTGCGGACATGTGATTCTCCTTTAGTTGAAATGAAAAAGACGCAGAGGGTTTAATCTCTGCGCCTAGTTCAAAGGTTATGGTTGTTTACGGTTTCTTGAGGACTTGTTGGATAAGCTTGGCGAGTTCAGCGGTTTGCGGCGAGAGCGTGGATTGCCCCGCCAGTTCCAACTGTTCGAAGTTGCTGTAGTTGGTGATGGGCGATTCTACCCCCTCACCCAGCGTATCCTTCAGTTGGCCGGCAAAGGCAGCAATCATTCCATTCCAGGATTCGATTTCCGGCACCAATGCCTTCACATCCCGATTCTCCCAGAACTTGCCTTCATCATAAGCTTCATCAAGGCAACCCAGTTCCTTGGCCTTGTCGAGCAGAGCCACAACCAGCAGATGACAGCGCAGGAAGTTTTCGACACCTCCACACGCCGGATCACTCGCATACTGGGTTTTGCAGAACGAACTCCAACGCCAGCCACTCATCTTGGTCCGGATGATTTTACCTTGATGTTCGATGGTGGCAGGATATTGGCACAGACCGAAGTTAGCCGCTTCACAGCCTTCGCCGGGCCAGGTCTCAAAGGCAATGATTCTGGTTGGGGGGACGCCAAGCCAGCTGTGTTCGTCGAGCTTGAGCGAAGCATCAGCTTGAATAAGCAACCACCGCAACGGGGATTCCTTGTCGTGGTTGTCGAATTTGCAGGCTTCGCCAGTCAGATCCACGATGTCTTGCACTTCCTTAAACGGCAGGTCTTGAGCGGCTTGATGCAACTGCTCAATCAAACGCCGGGCAGCCGTTTCATTGCCAGCGTGCTTGAGCTTGTAATGGATGGTGAGTCCCATGTGATTCTCCTTTCAGGTTAATGGACGCAGGGTTGGTTTTCTACCAAATCATCGTCGGCGTGGATGCCGCAATGATGGCAGAGATTGGTGGTCGGGCTGAACAGGTGCTTGTGCGGCTCTTGTTGCCGGAGCGTTTTGATTATCGCCCGCGCTTTCTTATCGACGCTGAGGTAGTGCCGGATTCGGGTGAGGCTCTGAGGTCTGGGTTTCATCTTCCGATAATCCCAATCCACCACAAAGCCGTCGTTGGTAGCGGCGACTTCAGCGAATTCCTTGCCATCACAGGCGATGTTTCCAGCCCCGTAATTTGACCCGCCACCATGAGCGGCGGTGTAGGGAATGTCGGTGGGCATCTGGTCGGCGTGGGCGTAGTTGGCTTCCTCATCCACCATTTCGATGACCAGACTTTCCGACGTTGGTTCGACTTCCAGAACGAAGCCGAGTTCTTCGAAGCGAGCCTGGTCTTCTCGCCTACAAGTGACGGACATATAACAGCGATCTCCCATAATGTTCCTTTTAGTTGAGGGTTAGTGGGCCATCTTGCTCAACCACTCCGAAGTGGTCATGGTCTCGATTTCAGTTGAGGTGATAAATGCAGCACCACCACCATACGCATCAGTCCTGGGTTTGCTGCAATCGTGTGACCATTCAAAAGCAACGGCGGGGGCAAATTCATACTTTTGCAACAGATGCTGGATGAACGCACACACACTTTCCTGACCGCCATATTGTGAGTGCAGCCAAAGCCCATCTGAACCGGCATCGGTTTCAAAGGTCCAGCCTTCCGTTTCATCCCGTAATTCTTCAGGGAACGTCTTGGGCAACGGCTCGTCATCGCAACGGTGACGGTCCGCTTGATTCGCCAGTTCAACCGCGTATTCCTGCTGCTTTTTGGTCAGCGGCAGGACGACGCTGAAATTAGTGAAATAATCCGCCATGTGATTCCTTTCTCATTTACGTTTTTGGTATTCTTGAACGATTCGGAACAGCACCAACCCCACCACGCCATAGATCAGATACTGAATGAAGAAGCCCAGAATGTAGTAGGCGAGGATGATCCCGATTGCGTAGCCGATGAATTTGTTAAAGTTGTTTTCATCCATGCGGTCTCCTTTCAAATAAAAAGCGCCGGACATCACGCAGACATCCGGCGCTTTAGGGGTTGGGTCAGATCGAGACCTGCTGCAGCCGTTTCAGGACAGCGCGGGCAGTTTCGACTTCTTTTTCACTCGCCCGCTTATCCTTCTCCGCCTGCTTCACTGCGTCGGTGAGAGAAGTGAGGTCGCGGATGACGTTCTTAAGCGTTTCCTTGACCGTTTCTACCTGGTCGAGCAGCGAGGTGGTGGGGGATGTTGCGGGTTCGGGTTTGGCAGTTGCTTTTGGCATGTCTTTCCTTTCTTGAGCCTCAGTTTGTGGCTGAGGCGGGGTTTGGGGTTGTGGTGTTGCGGCCGGTTTGGGAGCGGTGGTGGATGGGCCGTTAAGACGAACCGGCATCACCACCATCTTTTTGCCGAGGTTGCAGAACACGATCGGTTCGAGTTCTGAATGGATGCGGATTTCGGTCAGACCACACCGCAACGCATTTTGCAGATACTCCCGGTTCAAGGCTGTCGTCATCGGTCTGCCCGTGATTTTGACATCAGGAATGACGGCGCTGGTGTATTCCTTGTCGTCCTTGTTCCGGCCTTCGAGATGCAGCTCCTTGTCCACCCGCAACTGGATAGTGCGATTCGGGTCTTCATCGCCGGGTAGTTTGGTGGACAGGGTGAGGATTTGGGAGATGGCCGCTTCACTTAACTCCACCTTAGTCCAGGCATCCGTATCCGCCGGCACACACTGACGCCACTTCGGGAACAGGCCGTCGATCTGCTTCACGATGCAGTTCCAACGAGGTGTAGTGAGTTGCACATAGCCGCTTTTGCTCTTGTCGGATTGCACCGTCATCAGACATTCACTGGTCAAGAAGCCGGACCATTCCAGGAACTTCTGTCGCGAGATGTTCACCGACTCTTTCAAGTCGAACTTGAAGGTGTTGGCGGCGAACAACGACCGGCCGTTGGTGCTGACGATGGTGTGGCACTTCGGTTCTTGCACGTCCAGATACGCGCCATGCAACACATAACGGGAACTGTCGGTGCTGCTGGTCTCGAACGCTTGGCGCAGGATTTGACCGAAGTTCTCCGGCATCTTGACCGAAGGTTTGGTGATCTTGGGGCTGGGCGGGAACTCATCCGGTTTGAGTGTGGCTACCGTCTGTTCCAACGGGCTGTCCCCGATCTGATACCGCAGCTTCACCTTGTCCTTGGACTCGGCGGTGACAACGACATCACCGTTTGACCCTTTGACGGACTTGTTCAACTGCTCGTAAGGCAGCAACACGTCCATCGGCCCGCCGGGTTGGGATTGTTCGACGTTGTAGGTGACGAACGCATCCAGGTCAGTAGCGGACAGGCTGACCTTGCCTTCACTGGTCCGAGATAGCCGGATGCTTTGCAACACGGGCAGCGTGGACTTGCGACTGATGACTTTACCGAGGCCGGACAAAGCTTGTTTTAGCTCAGTCACCGGCAATGTGATTTGATTCATGATTTTCCTTTGGTTGTTGGTTGAAATGAAGCCGCCAGCCATACCCGGAGGAGGCATGACTGGCGGCGGTTGGTGACTGTCGCCAATTGACGACACTACTTGATGGTCTTGCCCACGGACGGATGCCGGTAGACTTGATCGCGAATGAAGTTCTTCAGGCTGACCTCGCACCGGTCGTAGAACTCGCTGCCAACCCTCGTGAACTTGTGCGCCCGGGACTTTGCCATTTCCAGGGCGAACAGTTTCACTTTACGACGGTTGATGATCATTCGCTGTCCTCGGCTTTGTATTTGAGCTGCGAAGTCAGGCATTCGCTGTCATCCACGTCATCGCGCGGACCAAGATACACGGGTTGATACAACACTCCGCTCTCCTTAAACGCGTAGAGGTAACGGATCTCAACCACC
>JAPLTZ010000286.1 GCA_026397895.1 Verrucomicrobiota bacterium
GAATCCTGTAAAATTCCGCCGATTCTGGCTTTCTTTGTCCCATGCAACCGCAAACCAGTCCGCCGGCCAGCGAAATCATCCCCGAACGCTACGTCCGTCTGCTCGCCTGGGCCGGCGCGGTGCTGGTGGGGCTGTTCATTCCGCTGAACATCCTCAGCAGCGGCTTCGTCCCGCAGGACGACGCCATGCGCCACGTCGCAAAAGTTCTCTCCGGCAAGTCCTGGCCGGAAATCGTCGTCGTGCGCGCCGGCTTCGGCAACGACGAGCATCCCGGCTGGCACGCCATTCTCGGCGCGGCGCACCGTTGGATGAACTGGGACGCCGACGCGCTCATCAACTTCTCCGTCGCCGCGCCGTTCTTCCTGTTCTGGCTCGCAATGCTCGCGTGGCGCAAGCGTCCCGAGGCGATGTTGCTGTCGCTGTTCGCGGCGAGCCTGTGCGCGCCGGCGTCGTTCACGAGGACGCTCTTCGGAAGGCCGTTCGTTTTCATCCTCATCGTGTTCGTGCTGCTGCTACAGATGTGGGCGCGGTCGAAAAAAATCTCCCTGTGGCAGATGCTCGCGAGCGTGGCGCTGGTGGGCGCGGCGGTGTGGGTTCACGGGAGCTGGTATCTCTTCGGCATCCTCATCGCGGGCTTCTTCCTCGTCGGCGAATGGCGCAAGACATTCCAATTGACCGCGTGCTGGATCGGCGGCGTGCTGCTCGGCGCGGCGCTCACGGGCAATCCCGCAGGCTACCTGCACGAGACGACGGCGCACCTGTTCGGCGTGTTCGGCGGCGCGCCGTTGCAGCGGATGCTCGTCACCGAACTGCGCCCCGACCCGGGCGACGTGATCTTCGCGGCGGTCATCGGGCTGATGCTCGTCTGGCGCGCGGCGCGCGGCGAATGGCGTCGCGACGTGGTCTTCAATCCCGTATTTGCCATCGCGCTGATGGGCTGGCTGCTCGGCCTGAAGGTCGCGCGGTTCTGGGTGGATTGGGGTCTGCCCGCCGCGATTATTTGGATGGCGATGGAGTTGGAGGACGTGCTCAAGACGCGCTGGCCGCAGCAGCGCCTCTCCACGCTCGCGCTCGCGGGCGTGGCGGCGGCGGCGGTGTTCATCGCGACGACCCGCGACATCGCCGGGCGCTGGACGAACGACCTCACGGCGGAATACGTCACGCCGGAGACGCCGGACATCGCGGGCTGGCTGCCGGACAAGGGCGGCATCGTTTACTCGTCCGACATGCGGGTGTTTTTCACGATGTTCTACAAGAACCCGCGCGCGGACTGGCGCTACATGCTCGGCTTCGAGCCGGGCATCATGCCGGAGGAGGATTTCAACATCCTCCGCAAGATCCAATGGAACTGGTATACGCCCAAAGCCTACGCGCCGTGGGTGAAAAAGATGCGGCCCGAAGACCGCATGGTGTTCCGGCAGGAGACCCAGCCCGTGGTCGCCGGTCTGGAATGGCATTACGCCGCCACCGAAACGTGGATCGGCCGGCTGCCCGGAAAAAATGCGGCGGCGAAATGATTTTCTTTCCGCTCCCCGGCCACAGGCCCGACCCGGCTGTGCGTGATTGACACCACCCGGTTCGTTGCTATCCTCCCGCGCTCCGGTGACGGATAGACCGCGCCGGCCGCCCCGAAAATTTTATGAAACGCCAATACCAACCGTCGAAGATCCGCCGCAAACGGCAGCACGGATTTTTGAACCGCAACTCCACCAAGAGCGGCAAGGCCACCCTCGCCAACCGCCGCCGCGTCGGCCGCAAGCGGCTCACGCCCGTTTGATCCCAAGGTCGGTCATGGCCGCCGCCCCGTCCCCGCGCCTGCTGCTGAACCGCGCCCAGCGCCTCAAGCAGAGCCGGGAATTCGCCCGCGTGCGCCAGACCGGCAAACGGCTCGTCCACGGCTGCCTCATCGCCAACTGGCAGCCCTTGCCCGCCGGCTCGCCCACCCGCCTCGGCGTGGTGACCAGCGGCAAAATCGGAAACGCCGTCATCCGCAGCCGCGCGCGCCGGTTGCTGCGCGAAACATTCCGCCTCCATCAACATGAATTCAACCAGCCGATCGACCTCGTCCTCGTCGCCCGCAACAGCATCGTGGGCCGCGCGTTCGGCGAGGTGGAAAAAGATTTCCTGACCGCCGCCCGCCGCGCCGGAATTTTAACACAATGAAGAAGGCAGAAGGCAGAATGAAGAATCCTGAAAACGCGCTCCGACCGGGGCGGTGGTTTCTGCATTCTGCATTCTGCATTCTGCATTCGCTGCCCCGGAGCATCCTGCTCGCGCTGGTGAAAGTCTACCGCGTCACCGTTTCGCCGGCACAGACGTTCGTCTTCGGGCCGTCGGCGGGCTGCCGGTTCACGCCCACCTGCTCGGCTTACGCGGTCGAGGCTTTGCAAACGCGCGGTGCTGCCGCCGGAAGCTGGCTCACGGTGAAACGCCTCTGCCGCTGCCATCCGTGGGGTGGTTGCGGCCATGACCCCGTGCCGCCGGCCAATCTCAAATCTCAAATCTCAAATCTCAAATTTTCCCATCATGGATCGTAAAACCATCGCCATTCTCGTCGCGTGCTTCGCCCTGCTGATGCTCTGGCCCAAGCTCGTCAGCACCATTTACCCGCCCAAGCCGCTGCCGCCGGGCATGACGAACACCGTCGTCGCCGCCACGCTTTCCGCCAACTCCAACACGGCCACAACTACGGCCACCGCGCAACCGGTCGCAACTTCCGGCGCGCCCGCCGCCGCCGTCCCGCCGCAGCCCTTGTTCGACACGAACGCGCCGGAGCAGACGCTCTCCATCAGCAACGCGAACGCCCGCTACGTTTTCACCTCGCGCGGCGGCGGGCTGAAGCTCGTCGAGTTGAGCCGCTTCCCGGAATCGTTTTCCACCGTTCGCAAGAAACGCACCGGCGCGGAAGACGTGGCCACGTTGAACGAGGGCGCGCCGCTGCCGGTCGGCACGTTGCGCGATGACGGCACGACGCAGGGCGACGGCGTCTTCGCACTCACGCGCACCGCCACCGGCGTGCGCGCGGAAAAGGTTTTGCCCAACGGCCTGACCATCGTCAAAAACTTTGACCTTGGCACGAACTACCTCGTCACCACCACGGTGCGGATTGAAAATCACGGCGCACAGCCGGTGCTGTTGCCCGCGCGCGAGTTGGTCATCGGCACCGCCACGCCGCTCGGACCGCAGGACAAGGGGCAGTTCGTCAGCGTGATGTGGTATAACGGCGCGAAGCCGAACGAGACGGCCAGCCAGGCGTGGTTCGCGAACACGTCGCTCATGGGCTGCGTCACAGGCAAGAGGGAGCCGCGCTTCATCTACCGCGACGGCCAGAGCAACGTGGTCTGGGCGGCGGCGCACAACCAGTTTTTCTCCCTCATCGCCATGCCGGAAACGCCGGCGGAAAACATCATCGTCCGCCCGGTCACTTTGCCGCGCTTCACCGAAAACGAAACGCCCGAACGCGCCAGCCTTCCCGCGCCGCAGGGTTACGAAACCGCCTTCGCGTATCCCGCCGTGACGCTCGCCGCCGGTCAGGCCGTGGAGCAGAAGGTCAACCTCTTCGCCGGCCCAAAAGAATATCGCACGCTCGCCAGCATCGCCGCACGGTTCGACAACAACGCCGATCTGGTCATGGGCTACGGCGGTTTCTTCGGCGGCGTCGCCAAGGTGTTGCTGCTGGCGATGAACTGGATTCACGACGTGTTTCACTTCGGCTACGGCCTCGCCATCATCACCATCACCGTCCTCATCAAGGTCATTTTCTGGCCGCTCACCGCCGCCAGCACGCGCTCCATGAAGCGCATGCAGGCCCTCCAGCCGCAGATGAATGCCATCAAGGAAAAATACAAGGATGACCCGCTCAAGATGAACAAGAAGACGATGGAGTTCATGAAGGAGCACAAGGTCAGCCCGCTCGGCGGCTGCCTGCCGATGCTCATTCAGATTCCCGTCTTCATGGGCTTCTACCGGATGATCCAAAGCGCCATCGAGCTGCGCGGCGCGTCGTTCCTCTGGATCGGCGACCTCGCGCAGCCGGACACGCTCTTCGTCATTCCCGGCCTCGGCGGTTTTCCGTTCATCGGCATTCCAGGAGTGGGGTTGCCGTTCAATCTGTTGCCACTGCTCATGGGTGCGACGCAGCTCTGGCAGGCGCGGCTCACCCCGCCTTCGCCTGGCATGGACCCCGCCCAGCAGAAGATGATGCGCTACATGCCGCTCATGTTCATCGTCATCCTGTATAATTTTTCCGCCGGCTTGGCGCTTTACTGGACCGTGCAAAATCTGCTAACCATTGCGCAGACCAAATTGACCAAGACGCGGCCGGAAGTGGAAATCATCCATCCGGCGAAACGGAAATAGCCGGACCATTTTACCGCAACCGCAAACCTGAAACAGAGAGATTGATATGCCCGCGCAACCGAAAGCCACGCTCGAAAAACTGCTCGAACTCCTCGGCATCCCCGCCACTGTCGAGGAACACCCGCTGGACGACAGCATCCTGCTGGACGTGAAGACCGAGGACTCCGGCCGGCTCATCGGCCGCCAGGGCCAGACCCTTTCCGACCTGCAATACCTCACCAACCGCATCCTGTTCCAGCAGGACCGGAACGCGCCCAAGATTACCGTGGACGTGAGCGGCTACCGTTTCCAACAGCGCGACGCCCTCGTCAAGAAAGCCAAGGAAGCCGCCGAAAAAGTCCGCCGCTGGGGCGATGTGGTCGAACTCGAACCGCTCAGCGCGTTCGACCGCCGTATCGTCCACGCCGCCATCAAGGACGACCCGGACATCGAAACCCACAGCGTGGAAGTGGACGGCACGGACAAGAAAGTTGTGCTGCTCCGGCCCAAGCGTTGATTCCAAAATAAATTCCGGAAAGGCCGCGCTGCTGCGCGGCCTTTCCTTTTTATCGCGCCCCGCCACAATCTGCTCGTGACCGCCAAGCACACCAACCGCCTCGCCCGCGAGAAATCGCCCTACCTCCTCCAGCACGCCCACAACCCCGTGGACTGGTTCGCGTGGAACGCCGAGGCCTTCGCCAAAGCCCGCGCCGGGAACAAACCCATTTTCCTCTCCATCGGCTACTCCACCTGCCACTGGTGCCACGTCATGGAACGCGAGACGTTCGAGGACGAAGCCGTCGGCAAATTTCTCGGCGAACACTTCATCAGCATCAAGGTGGATCGCGAGGAGCGGCCCGACGTGGACAAGATTTACATGACGTTTGTGCAATCCACCACCGGCGGCGGCGGCTGGCCGCTGAACGTCTTCCTCACGCCCGACCTGAAACCTTTTTTCGGCGGCACCTATTTTCCACCCGAACCGCGCCACGGCCGCCCCAGCTTTCTCGAACTGCTCGAACAAATCCGCGACGTCTGGCAGCAGCGCCACGGTGAAGTCCTGGATTCCGCCGCCGAAATCCACGCGCGCCTCGAAGCCGCCACCGCTTCCGCCGCTGCCGGCGATGTCGCTTTGACTCCCGATGCAATCCGCGAAGCTGGCCAAGGATTCAAGCGCATGTTCGGTCCGCGCCACGGCGGCTTCGGCGGCGCGCCGAAATTTCCGCAACCGAGCATCCCTTCGTTTCTGCTGCGCTACGCCAAACGCTTCGATGATGCCGAAGCCGCCGAGATGGTTCTCCGCACCTGCGACGCCATGGCCGCGGGCGGCATTCACGACCAGCTCGGCGGCGGCTTCGCCCGCTACGCCGTGGACGCCGCGTGGCTCGTGCCGCATTTCGAAAAGATGCTCTACGACAACGCGCAGCTCGCGCAGCTTTACCTCGACGCCTTCCTCGTCAGCGGCGACGCCCGCCACGCCGCCGTCGTTCGCGACATCCTTGATTACGTTTTGCGCGATATGACGCATCCCGACGGCGGCTTGTATTCCGCCGAGGACGCCGACAGCGAAGGCCACGAGGGCAAATTCTACTGCTGGACGCACGACGAACTGGCGAAGCTGCTTTCGCCGGAGGAATTCATCGTCGCCGCAAATCACTTCGGCATTACGAAGGAAGGAAACTTCGTTGACCATAGCCACCCGACGCCGCTATCGGGGCAAAACGTGTTGAGCGTGGTCGTGCCGAACATTTCCGCAGTCGACCAACCGCTGCTCGCCGCCGCCAAAGCCAAGATGCTCGCCGTGCGTGCGAACCGCATCCGCCCGCATCTCGACGACAAGATTCTCGCGTCCTGGAACGGTCTCATGCTCGGCGCATTCGCCCGCGCGGCAGTCGTGTTGGATGAGGAGCGTTATCGCGCTGCGGCGGAAAAGAACGTGGCGTTCATTCGCAAAAAACTTTGGGACAAGAAATCCAAAACCCTCTTCCACCGCTGGCGCGACGGCGAGCGCGACGAGGTGCAGTTGCTCGAAGCCTACGCTTTCCAGCTTTCCGGCGTGGTTGAGCTTTACGAGGCTGTGCTCGAACCGAAGCACCTTGATTTCGCCATCGCGCTCGCCGAGGCGATGGTTGAAAAATTTTACGACGCGGCGAATGGCGGTTTCTGGCAGAGTGCCGCTGGCTCGACGGATTTGATCCTGCGGGTGAAGGACGACTACGACGGCGCGGAACCGAGCGGCAATTCCGTGGCCACGCTCGCGCTGCTGAGGCTGGCGGCCATCACCGGTCGGGAAGATTTCCGGCGGGCGGCGGAAGCGACGCTGCGGCTGTTCGCTGCGCGGCTGGAGAAATTCCCGCAAGCCCTCCCGTTCATGCTGCACGCGCTGGATTTCTGGGCGGGCGAACCCCGCCGCGTGGTGGTGGCGGGCGCGCCGGATTCTGCGCCGGCCCGCGAGTTGGTGCGCGCCGCGCATTCGGTTTATCAGCCGAACCAAGTCGTGCTCGGCCACGCGGGCGCGGTCGAGCAGTTCGCGCGCACGCTGCCGGCGGGCGGAACCGCGCTGGCGTATCTTTGCACCGGCCGGGCTTGTCAGCCGCCGACGGGCGACCCGGCGGAGTTGCGGCGGATGTTGCAGTGAGTTTCCGCGAGACACGGCTGGCTGGCCATTGGACAGTCATTCCGGGTCGCCGGGCCGGTGGCGGCAGAACAAGGGTTTTCCCTCAAGGAATGAAGCCAAAAGCAGCGGTGAAAAAGATTTCCCGGCGACATGGCATGGAGCTTGCGCTATGTTCAACCGGAAACAGAAAGACGCACCTTATGAAATTCACCTTGGAAGTCGGGGAAGCGGAGAAGCATGTTGTGGAATTCAATTTCAACCAGCTCGCCGGCAATCTGGTCATCAGCGTGGACAACCAGCCCGTGATAAAATCCACCCGCGTCTTCAACGAGCCGCTGCATGAGGTGTTCACCATCGAGGTCGGCGGCAAGCAGAAATCGGCGGTGCGGATCGAGAAGAACCGGAAGCAGCTTTTTGGTCACCGCAATGTCGTGTATGTGGACAATCGCCTGACACGCGTGGTCGAAGGTTAGCGTCAGATGTAATACATCTTGCCCTTGTCCGCGCCGTCTTCGAGCAGTTGCTGGAAGTTGATCGCGGCGGCGGCAGCGGTCACGGAAATCTTCAGGCGCGACCACGCTTCGCGCAATTCTGTCGGGCAATTCGCATCGGTCAACGCCGGCGTGTCGAAAATTTCCCCGTGCATCGCGCGCAAAATATCGCCGAGCGCGATCTCTGCCGGCGGCTTGGCGAGTTGGTAGCCGCCTTCCTTGCCGCGGATGCTCTTCACGATTCCTTGCGCCTTCAGTTCGATCAAAATCTGCACGAGATATTTCGCGGGGATGTTGGATTCCGTCGCCAGGTCCTCCACGCGGCGCGGCTGGCCGGTGGTGAAATGCCGCGCCAGCCCCAGCACGGCGCGGGCGGCGTAATCGCTTTTCACGGTGAGCTGCACGCGGCGAAGTTAGGCGGAGCGGACGCCGGGTGCAACAAAAAGGGCGTCGCGAATTTTCAATTGCAGATTCATCCGGCGGGGCTAGACTCCGGAGCAGAAGCCGACGCGATACAGCCAGTTCAACTCAACCAAGGCCGCTTATGTATTTTGGCGTAGATTACTATCCCGAACACTGGGTTCACCCCTACGGCGGAACTGTTGACAAGCCCGAGGCCCAATGGGAAACCGACGCCGCCATGATGGTCGCCGCCGGCATCAACGTCGTCCGCATCGGCGAATTCTCCTGGGGACTCTGCGAACGCGAGGAAGGCAAATACGATTTCGCGTGGCTGCAACGCGTGATGGACGTGCTCGGCAAAGCCGGCATCAACGTCGTGCTCGGCACGCCCACCGCCGCGCCGCCGCTGTGGCTGACCGCGAAGCACCCCGAAATCCTGCCCGTGGACGAACGCGGTCAGGTCAAGCACGCCGGCACCCGCCGCGCCTGCTGCCTGACCAACGACACCTACTGGGAATATTCCCGCCGCATCGTCACCGCGATGGCCCAGGCGCTCGGCAAGCATCCCCAACTCATCGCGTGGCAGATCGACAACGCCATCGGCGGCCACTTCACCGAAGCCTCGTTCAACCCGGAAACGCGCGAGGAATGGCATCTCTGGCTCAAGGCCAAGTATGGAAAAATCGAGCGCCTCAACAACCTCCTCGGCCTGCGCCACTGGGGGCAGGTCGTTTCCGATTGGGAACAGGTGCCCCTGCCGCTCGCCGCGCCCACCGTGCACAACCCGGCGCTGATGCTCGATTGGTATCGGTTTTGCAGCGACACCATTGTCGCCTTCGTGAAGATGCAGGCCGACATCCTGCGCGAGCTCACGCCCAAGCTGCCCATCACCACGAACCTCCGCCCGCTCACCCATCGCTTCGACCATTTCGACCTCGCCGCCGTGCTCGACTTCGTTTCCATCGAAAGCACCGCCGCCATCAAGGCCAAGGCCGCCGAGACCGCCTGCGAGATTGACATGCTCCGCTCGCTGAAAAAAACCGGCATCCGCACGCCCGACGGCGACAGCGGCTTCTGGGTCATGGAACAAAAAGCCGGCAACGCCAACTGGCAGGACGTGAATTCCGTCGTCCGTCCCGGCGTGCTGCGCATGTTCACCTACCAGCTCATCTCGCGCGGCGCGAGCGGCATCCTCTATTTCCCGTGGCGGCAACCGCGCATCGGCAGCGAGAAATTCCACGGCGCCGTCGTCACCCACAGCGGACGGGCGGACGGGCGCGTCTATCGCGAAGTCACCCAGATCGGCGAGGAAGTCAAACTGCTCGCCCCGGCCGTCCGCAACACCAGCGTCAAGGCCGAGGTCGCCATCCTCTACTCGCACGAAAACGACTGGGCGTTGAGCCTGCCCAAGCAGCCCAACAAACACTTCAGCCTCCGCGAACACATCCAGCTTTTTTACGCCGCGCTGCACAGCCGCAACATCCTCGTGGATTTCTGCCGCCCCACCGAAGACCTCTCCCGCTACAAAATCGTCATTGCGCCCTCGCTGCACCTGCTTTCCGGCGGCGAGGCCGACCGCCTCAAGCTCTACGTCCAGAACGGCGGCACGCTCGTCAGCACCTTCAACACCGGCATGGTGGACGAACACCACATCGCCCCCGTCAACGGCTATCCGCACGACCTCACCGACCTGTTCGGTTTGGAAGTGTTGGAATTCGACACGCTGCCGCCCGGCGAGGAAAACCCGCTCATCTTCAAGGGCACTTTTCCCACCAGCCACATGCACACCGGCCGGCTCTGGTGCGACATCATCGAGCCGAAGAGCTGCCAGGTGCTCGCCACCTACGCCAAGGATTTTTATTCCGGCAAACCCGCGCTCACCATCAACGATTTCGGCCTCGGCAAAGCCGTCTACGTCGGCACCATGTGCTCGCAGAATTTCTACAACGACCTCGTCATCTGGCTGCGGCAGATGTGCAACCTCCACCCGCTCCTCAAAGTCCCGGACAACGTCGAAGTCAGCCTCCGCCAGCGCGACGACACCCGCGTCTTCTTCCTGCTCAACCATCAGGCGTCGCCCATGCACATCCAGTTCTACAAACCGATGCACGACTTCCTCACCGCCACCAGCATCGCCGGCGGCTACGACCTGCCGCCCCACGGCGTCCTCGTGCTCGACGAACATCCCGGAAACAAAACCTGATTGCTTTTTCTCAACCGGATCGATGAGGCAGATTTTTAACGCAAAGACGCAAAGCCGCAAAGGCGCTTGCCAGACAATCAGGAAACCGGCAGCCGCCCCGGAAGCAATTCGTGGTTTCCTCCCCTCCTTATTCAATCGGCTTCCGTTGCGCCGTTGTGCCTTTGCGCCTTTGCGTTAAATTCCGTCCGACTGCGAACCATGCCTCCGCCCTTCAAACGAAACCCGCCGCTCGGCCCGCGCAAAGCCAGCGCCAAACAGCGCGTCCTCGCCGCGTGGCGCGGCGTTGACCTCGCCCCGCTTGAGACCGCCCGCACCAACGCGACCAAGACCCCCGGCCAGGTCATGCCGCTGGTCTTGCGCGAACTGCGCATGGACGCCCGCCGCGCCGAGGCCGAAGTCGTCAAAGTCTGGAACAACCTCATTGACCCCGTCATCACCGCGCACGCCCAGCCCACCGGCATCAACAAGGGCACGCTCTTCGTGACCGTGGACAGCAGCGTGTGGTTGAGCGAAATCGTCCGCTACCGCCGCAAGGAAATCCTCGACCGCCTCCACCACAGCTTCGGCCGCGAACTCATCGCCCGCATCTCCTTCCGCGTCGGCTGAACGCCCGCCCCGCCGAAGCGGTGGTGGCCGCCGGCTTTTTTCAACCACAAAGACACCAAGGCGCAAAGATTCTGGATAATTTCTCCTTCGTGTCTTCGTGCCTTTGTGGTTAATCTTTTCCCCATGTCTGCAATACAAAAACTTTTGATCGGAGTCAGCCGCCCGTTTGTCCTGACCGTTGCTTTGGTTTTGCTTGGTTCAAATGCCTCCAGTTCTGCTGACACGCAGATTCAGGAACAGGCGAAAGCCGTTCATGCCCGGCTCGCCCCCGCGCTCAAGCCCGCCGTGCGCGAATGGGTTTCCCAGGAGGCAAAGAAAGTCAGCAGGAATCCCAAGCTGAACGAAGCTGCGGTCAAGGCGGACATCCAAAACCGGTTCGCCGGCCAGACGCTTGCCAGCGGGGACATCGAGGCGCTGGTTTTCATCGTCATGATGGAAGCGACCAAGGATGCGAACGAAGATTTGAAAGCGCTCATGGCCGCAACCAAGGCCGCCAACGAAAAGAAAGCCGCCCAACGCCAGGCCGCTGGCAATCTCAAGAAGGACGAAGCCGGAATCAAAGCCGCCGCCCGGCAGGAAGCTGCGGGAACTGCGTCCACAAATCTGCAGATACGAGCCCACGCGATCAACGTGAAGCCATCCGCCCGCGCGTCCGCTGCCCAGCCGGACTCGATGGGTGACATGAGCGAGGAGCAGCAGCTCCGTTTGCAGATGGCCATGGACCGGCGTGCAAAAGTGGAGGAGATACTCTCGAACGTGATGAAGAAAATGTCCGACACGCAGAGCAACATTGTTGGCAACCTGAAATAATTTTATGGCCGAAGAAAATCTACCGACAGCACCCGCGCAACCGAATCCCGAGCGCAAAACTCTCGATGACCGCGCGAAGATGACCGAGCTGGAACGCATCCGGCACTCCTGTGCCCATGTCATGGCCACGGCCATTCTGCGCCTGTGGCCGGACGCTCAATTCGCCTACGGGCCGCCCGTGGACAACGGCTTTTACTACGACATGGAGTTGAGCCATCGCATCGCGCCCGAAGATTTCGAGAAGATCGAGGCGGAGATGAAGAAGGAGATCAAGGCGAACAACACTTTTGAAAAGCTCGTCGTCACGCGCGAGCAGGCCATTGCCGATGCCAATTCCGGCCGGCTTGGCGGCCTTTGCGACCGTGGCGTGAGCGCCAAATTCAAATTGGATTTGCTCCAGCAGATTCCCGAGGGCGAGCCGATTTCCTATTTCAAGAACGGCGACTTCATTGATCTCTGCGCCGGGCCGCATGTGATGCGCACGGGCAACATCGGCGCGTTCAAGCTCACCAGCGTGGCCGCCGCGTATTACAAGGGCGACGAAAAAGGCCCGCAGCTCCAGCGCATCTAC
>JAPLTZ010000130.1 GCA_026397895.1 Verrucomicrobiota bacterium
CGTGGCCATCCGTGGTTGAAAATTCAGGCTGCCGACAGGGTCAAGAACGGAATGACGCGCTGCTCGAGTTCGGCTTGGGACAGTTTCACCACGTCCTCGAGCGGGATGGCATCGGCCACATCGAATTTGCCGGAGACGGCGCGGCGGAGTTCGGTGAGGTGCGCGCCGCAGCCAATTTTCTGGCCGAGGTCGTGCGCGAGCGAGCGGACATACGTGCCCTTCGTGCACGCGACGCGGAAGCGACCGAACGGCGCGGCGTAATCCGTGAAGCGGTAGGTGTAGATGTGGATGAGGCGCGGCTCGCGTTCGACCTCGATGCCTTTGCGCGCGAGCTTGTAGAGCGGCACGCCGTTCATCTTGATGGCGGAAACCATCGGCGGCATTTGCATCTGATCGCCGACGTAGGTTTCGGCGAGCGTGTTCAGCTCCGCGACGGTCAGCGGCGGGACGGGCTTGGTTTCAAGGATTTCGCCGTCGCTGTCGTAGCTGTTCGTGGTTTCGCCGAATTTCATCGTGCCTTCATAGACCTTGTCGTCGCCCATCAGTTTCTCGGAGAGCTTGGTGCCGCGACCAAGCACGATGACGAGCAGGCCGGTGGCGTTGGGGTCGAGCGTGCCGCAATGGCCGACCTTCTTGATGCGGAACTCGCGGCGGATGAGGTCCACCACGTCGTGCGAAGTCGGGCCGGCGGGCTTATCAATGAGGATGGCGCCGTCGAGGGCGGAGAAGTCTTGCATGAAATTATTTCGCGCCGTTCAACGCTTTCTTGATCGCGGCAATGACGCGGCGCTGGATGGCGAGCGGCTTGCCGGGAATCCGCGCGCCCGCCGCGGCGGAATGGCCGCCACCACCGAATTGCGCGGCGATGTCGCTGACGTTCACCTTGGCGCTCTTGGACCGCAGGCTGATGCGCGTGAGTTCCGGGCCGAGTTCCTCGAACACGCACGCGACGACGACCGGCTCGATGGCGCGGATGTGGTCAATCAGCCCCTCGGTGTCGTTGCTCTCCGCGCCGGTGCGGGCGAGGTCGGCTTGCTTGAGCCAGAACCACGCAATGCGGTCGTTGTCGGCGAGTTTGAAATTGCTGTAAACGTGCTTGAGCAGCCGCGCGCGGGAGAGCGGATAGCTTTGATAGACTTCGTCGCAGATTTTCGCGAGGTTCGCGCCGCGGGAGATGAGTTCGGCGGCGGTGTGCAAGGTGCCGGGACGCGTGCTGGAATATTGAAACGAGCCGGTGTCGGTGGAGACGGCGGTGAAAAGACAGTTCGCAATCGGCTCGGTGACGGGCCAGCGCGCGACTTTCAGCAGGCGGTAAATCAGTTCGCCGGTGGAAGGCTCGCGGGCGGAGACCCAGTTGAAGTCGCCGTAGCGGGTGTTGCTCTCATGATGGTCAATGTTGATGAGCAGGTCGCGCTCGTTGACGCAGGCGACGACCGCGCCGAGGCGTTCGTAGCTGGCGCAGTCGGTGGCGATGACGCAGTCGAACTTGCGGCCAGGACGCGGCTTTTGGAAGAGGCCCTCGGGGTCGAGGAATTTCAATTTCTGCGGAACGGCGTCCTCGTTCCAGACGGTGACCTTCTTGCCCTCGTTGCGCAGCGCGAGCGCGAGGCCGAGCTGCGAGCCGATGCAATCGCCGTCCGGGCGGATGTGGCCGACGATGCAGATTGTCTTGCTCGCGCGGATGGCGTCGAGGATGCGGTCAATGATTTTGGGGTAGCTTTTCACGCTTCAGACTTCATCTCGCTCGTCCCGGCAGGTGGCGGCGGCGGCAAAGTTTTTTCCAATTCCTCGATGAGTTGCAGCACCTTGTTGCCGCGCACGAGGGAGTCGTCCACGATGAACTTGAGCGTGGGCGTGTATTTGAGGATGACCGCCTTGCCGACGATGCCTTGAATGCGCACACGGCGCTGGTGGAGCAAATGAAGGCCGCGCTTCTGCTGGTCGGCGCTGCCGAGGATGCTGACATAGACGGTGGCGGATTTCACGTCGCCGGCGACGACGACGTCGTTGACGGTCATGAGGCCGGCCTCGCTGACGAGGAATTCGCGGCGGATGGCTTCGCCGATCTCGCGCTTGAGCAGTTCGCAGACGCGCTGTTGTCGGAGGGAGGCCATGGGATTCGTTAAATCGGCGCGGCGGGTAAAGCCGCAACGCGGTTAAAGTTTCTGCACCGTCTTCTCGATGGCGTAGCTCTCGATCGTGTCGCCGACTTCCAAGTCGCTGAAGCCTTCGACGCGGATGCCGCATTCCATGCCGGCGCGGACTTCGTTGACCTCGTCCTGGAAGCGCCGGAGCGACTGGGCGATGCCTTCGTAAACCAGTTCTTTGCGGCGGCGCACGCGCACCTTGCCCTTGGCGATGCGGCCGCTGGTGATCATGCAACCACCGACCGGCACCCCCTTGGACAATTCAAAAATCTTCCGCACTTCGGCCACGCCGACGACGACTTCCTTCAGAATCGGGTCGAGCAGGCCGGCCATGGATTCCTTCACCTGGTCGATCAGTTCGTAGATGATGGCGTAAAGTTTTATTTGCACGCCGTCGCGCTTGGCGCGGTCGTTCACGCCGCTGTCAATGCGCGTGTGGAAACCGAGGATGACCGCGCTCGACGCCGCCGCGAGGGCGACGTCGGATTCGGTGATGGTGCCGACGGCGCTGTGGACGACTTCGCAGGAGACCTTGTCCGTCGGAAGTTTTTTCAACGCCTCGACGATGGCCTCGACCGAGCCTTGAGTGTCGGCCTTGACGACGAGCTTGAGCACCTTGTCGGCGGAGGAGTCGAGCGTGGCGAAAAGATTTTCGAGCGTGACCTTGGCGCGAGCTTCCTGCTGGCCGGCGGCGCGGGCGGCCTGCTCGCGTTCCTCGGCGAGTTCGCGGGCGGCCTTTTCGTTTTCGACGACGGCGAATTCCAGCCCCGCTTCGGGCACGCCGTTGAGGCCGAGCAGCCGCACGGCCACGGACGGGGCGGCTTCCTTCAGGCGTTTGCCTTCCTCGTTGATGAGGGCGCGGACTTTGCCGTAATGCTTGTCGCAAATGACGATGTCGCCGACCTTGAGCGTGCCTTTGCGCACGAGCACGGTGGCGGTGGGGCCGCCGGGTTCAAGGCCGGACTCGATGACGTTGCCCTTGGCCTTGCGGTCGGGGTTGGCCTTCAAAACGAGCATGTCGGCCTGGAGCAAAATCATTTCCAGCAGCTTGTCCACGCCCTGCTTGGTGAGCGCGGAACATTCCACAAAAATGTTTTCGCCGCCCCAATCGTCGGGCGTGAGGCCTTTTTCCTGGAGCTGCTGGCGCACTTTCAACGCGTTCGCGTTCGGGTGGTCAATCTTGTTGACGGCGACGATGATGGTGGCATGGGCGGCCTTGGCGTGGTTGAGCGCCTCGACGGTCTGCGGCATGACGCCGTCGTTGGCGGCGACGACGAGGATGACGATGTCCGTCACGTTCGCGCCGCGCGCGCGCATGGCGCTGAAGGCCTCGTGGCCGGGCGTGTCGAGGAAGGTGATCTGCTGGATCTCTTTTTTGCGCTCGGGGTGCGGGAAGGAAATGGTGTAGGCGCCGATGTGCTGGGTGATGCCGCCGGCTTCGCCCGCGGCGACGTCGGCCTGCCGGATGACATCGAGCAGCGAGGTCTTGCCGTGGTCGACGTGGCCCATGATGGTGACGACGGGCGGGCGGGGCTTGAGCTGCTCCGGCTTGTCCTCGATGTCCGCCTCGACTTTGACGACGGGCTTGTGGACGACGCCTTCGCCTTTGGCGCGTTTTTCGAGCTCAAACTTGAAGCCGTATTTGGCGCAGACTTTGGCGGCGTCGATTTCCTCGATGGACTGGTTGACGGTGACAAACTTGCCCATGCCCATGAGGTCGGCGATGAGCTTGAAAGGTTTTTGCTTCAACTGCTCGGCGAGTTCGCGGATGCCGATGGGCGACTTGAGCGATATGACTTGCGCGCCCGCCGGCAAAACGGGCTTCTGCTCGGTCGGCTTGGCGGTCGTGGCGGGTTTTTGCGGCGCCGCCGGAGAACGGCGGTCGCGGTCATTCTGAAAACGGGAAGGTTCGCCCCGGCCGGCGGGAGCACCGCCCCGCGAGGGCGGCAGCTTGACGGAGCCGACTTTGTCGCCGACGCGCGGCACGGGGCGGCTGGGCAACTGGATGAAACCGATTTTTTCGCCGACGCGCGGCCCGGCGGGCGGCGTGGGCATGGGCGGAGCGGCGGGTTCGGCCACCGGCGCCGGCGCGGCTTCGGGCTCGGGTTCGGCTTTGACTTCTTCGACGACGGGCGCGGGTTCGGGCGCGGGCGGAGCGGGCGGCGGTTCGGGGGCGTGGATGACTTTGATCTGCGGCTGCTCGGCGGGGGCGGGCTTGGGTTTTTCCTCGACGGGCTTGGGGGCGAGCTTGGCGGCGAGGGCGGGGTCGGCTTTGATCAGTTCCTGTTCGAACCACTCGGCGGTGATGTTATCCAGCGAGCTGGACGCCACCTTGGCGGCGGTAACGCCCATGGCCTTGGCGCGGGCGAGGATTTCCTTGTTCTCCAGGCCAAGCTTCTTCGAGATTTCGTAAATGCGAACGGACATAATTTTCTGTCGCTACCGACCGACCCGACCGGATGAAGCCAGTCGCTTTCATAGCGAAAAGCAAATCCGGCCAAAATTTTCAAAGCC
>JAPLTZ010000070.1 GCA_026397895.1 Verrucomicrobiota bacterium
GCACGCCCATGAGGCGGTAGGTGACGCGCTCCAGCGGGCGGAGCACGGGGTCGAGCCAGGTGCGCCCGTTGGGGTCGAGCACCTGCATGAGGTAAAGGCCCATCGGTTTGGTGATGGCCGCGAGCGCGGCGACGAATAGGGCGAGTTGAATCCAGCCGGATGTGTTCATGGTGGGCGGGGTTAGAATTTTTCAGGGCAGACCATCGCGATGAACAAATAAACAAACAACGCGAGGGCGATCAGGCCGATGATGATGGTTTCCATAAATGGTCAGAGTTTTTCACACCAGTGGGCGTAAAGTTCCGCCGCGCCGAAGAACAGCGCGACCACAGCGAGGTAAATCAAGTCATTCACGACGCCACGATGACCCATCGCTGGCGCGGCGGCTAATCAAGAGGGGCGGCGTTGGCGTTAAGAAAAGGTTAAGGCCGGCCCGACCCAAATTAGTTGCAGGCCCAGCTTGACCTTTGGCCACCGCAAGGCATCCTATCCGGCCCGGCAATTCCGCCGCTTTCCCATTCGCGTCCGTCTGGCGCGACTGGTATCATGGGAGCGTGGACGACCCGGTCATTTACGATATGCTGCACATCCGAAACATCGCGATCATCGCGCACGTTGACCACGGCAAGACCACGCTCGTGGACTGCCTCCTGAAACAATCCGGCACCTTCCGCGCCAACCAGCACGAATCTTCCGAGGTCCGCCTCATGGACTCGATGGACCTCGAAAAGGAAAAGGGCATCACCATCCGCGCCAAGAACGCCGCCTTCAAATACAAGAATTTCCACATCAACATCGTGGACACCCCCGGACACGCCGACTTCGGCGGCGAGGTGGAACGCATCATGAACATGATTGACGGCGTGCTGCTCGTCGTGGATTCCGCCGAAGGCCCGCAGGCCCAGACCCGCTTCGTGCTCCGCAAGGCGCTCGAAGCCGGCGCCAAGCCCATCGTCGTCATCAACAAGATTGACCGCGACAACGCCAACCCGAAAAAAGTTCTCGACCAGGTTTTTGAGCTTTTCATGTCGCTCAACGCCACCGATGAGCAGCTCGATTTCCCGTTCATCTACGCCTCCGCCAAGGAAGGCTACGCCAAGGTCGAACTTGAACACGTCGCCGGCACAATGGAGCCGCTGTTCGACGCCATCATCAAGCACATCCCGCCGCCGCGCGCCAAAGCCGGCGAAGGTTTCCAGTTGCTCGTCGCGAACCTCGATTACTCCGATTACCTCGGCCGGATCGCGTTCGGCAAAATCTACGAAGGCAAAGTCAAGGTCGGCGACCCCGCCATCTGCCGCCACGGCAACGGCAAGGTTTCCAAGGGCAAAATCACCATGCTCTACCACTTCGAGGGCATGAAGCGGATCGAGATTCAGGAAGCGCACGCCGGCGACATCGTCGGCATCACCGGCTTCGAGGAAGTGTTCATCGGGGAAACGATCTGCGATTCCGAACTCCGCGCCACCCTGCCCTACATCCCCATTGATCCGCCGACCATCCAGATGGAATTCGCCGTGAACGACGGTCCGCTCGCCGGCATTGACGGGAAGCTCGTCACCGCGCGCCACATCTGGGACCGGCTCGTGAAGGAAATCCGCACCAACGTCGCCCTCCGCATCGCGCAGACCAGCGACCCGAAGATTTTCGCCGTCAGCGGCCGCGGCGAAATGCAGATCGCCATCCTCGTCGAACAGATGCGCCGCGAAGGCCACGAAGTCCTCGTCTCGCGCCCCGAAGTGCTCTGGAAAAAAGACGCCGCCACCGGCAACGCGCTCGAACCGATTGAAAAATTGTTCGTGGAAGTTCCGAGCGAAAACCTCGGCGCGATCATGGAAAACCTTTCCGGCCGCAAGGCGCAGATCACGAACATGAACCACGTTGGCAACCAGGTTTCCGTCGAGGCCCTCGTGCCCATGCGCGGCCTCATCGGCTTCGAGACCGACCTCGTCAACTCCACCAAGGGCATGGGCGTGATGAGCCACCTCTTCCACGAATACGGCGAAGACCGCGGCGAAATCGCCGCGCGCAAGAACGGCTCGCTCGTCAGCATGGACAACGGCGAAGCCACCAGCTACGCCCTCAACATGGTGCAGGAACGCGGCCGCCTCATGGTCGAGGCCGGCGACGCCATCTACGTCGGCATGATCGTCGGCGAGAACGCCCGCGAGAACGACATCCCCGTGAATCCGGTGAAGGAAAAACGCCTCAACAACATGCGTTCCGGCGGCGACGGCAAGGGCATCCAGCTCGCCCCGCCGCTCAAGCTCTCGCTCGAACGCGCGCTCGAATACATTGACGTGGACGAATACGTCGAAGCCACGCCCAAGAACCTGCGCCTCCGCAAAAAGATTCTCGACGAAGGCCTGCGCCGCCGTTCCGAGAAGACCCGCGTGATCAAATACGTCGAGGAATGATCCGCCGCTCCCTTTCGCCCCCGCCCGGATGGTTCGTGCAACCGTCCGGGCGGAATTGTTTTCCGCCGCAGTTGCGGACACCAATCACCAAGGCCGCGCGCCCTTGAGCCGCTTTTTCTCGTTCGCGCCCTTGTCCCGGAAAGTTCCCGCACGCACTTCCAGACTGAACGGCGGCTCGACCTCCGGCGGCAGCGGCGCGGCGGGCGGTTTCGGCTCGTCCACCGCCGGGCCGGCGGCGAGCGTCGCGGCGATGCCCCCCAGCAACTCGCTCCGCCCCCGCGCCGTCGTGGCGGAACACTGGTAAACTTCCGGCAACTGCTCGAACCAGCCCGCGATGCGCGCCGTGAAGGCCGCGATGTTCGCCGCCACCGCTTCGGGCGTGCCCCGGTCGGTCTTGGTGAAGACCAGCACGAACGGGAGCGCGTGGCCGGCGAGCCATTGGACAAATTCCAAGTCAATGTTCTGCGGCGGCAACCCCGAATCAATCAGCAGGAAGATGCAGCAGAGATTTTTGCGGTGCTCCAGATAGTCCGCCACCGCCTGATTGAACTGCGCCCGGTCCTCCCGCGCCACCTGCGCGAAGCCGTAGCCCGGCAGGTCCACCAGCCGCCACGTCTTGTCCACCGTGAAAAAGTTGATGAGCTTCGTGAACCCCGGCGTGGGCGAGACGCGCGCCAGCTTTTGTTTGTCCGCGAGCATGTTCAGCAGCGACGACTTGCCGACGTTCGAGCGGCCGATGAAGGCGAATTCCGGCAGCGTCCCGTCCGGACACGAATCCAGATCCGGCGCGCTGCAATGAAAGCTGACAGATGCGATGTTCACGATGAATAACCGACACCGCAGTGTCGCAGCAAAACCGCCGCGCCGATACAACGAATTTTCGCAACCGGATTTGGACTGCGGCGACACGTCGCCGCTTTCCGACGGGGAGACATGCCTCCCCGTTTCAAAGCGCGGACATGTCCGCGCACTCCAAGTCAGGACGCCGCTCCAATTTTCGCTCGCTTGCCGGAATCCCTTTTGGCATCTGTTCGCCGAAATTTATGCGACCGGAAGAACTACAGCGCGCCCTCGCCGAAGTCCGCGCCGTCTATGCGGAACTGGCGCAGCGTCCCCTCGAACGCGCGTGCCTGGCGCGCACCGAGTGCTGCCAGTTCCAACTTACCGGCCTCACGCCGCAACTCACCAAAGGCGAGGCGCTCGTCGCCGCCAAAGGTTTCCGCGCCACCGGCCGCAAGGAACTCCCCGAATCCGCCGACGGCGCTTGCCCGCTCCTCAAGCGCGACACCGGCAAATGTATGATCTACGCCGACCGCCCGTTCGGCTGCCGCACGCATTTCTGCGACGCGGCGGGCGGACCCTTCCCGCGCAAACAAATCCTCGACCTCATCCGCCGGCTCGAAGAAGTGGACCACCGGCTCGGCGGCGACGGCCCGCGCCTGATTGACGCCGCCGTGGCGGATGCGCTGGCAGAAATCTGAAGCGTCCGACACAGGATTTTTCCGCACTTCCGACCGCTTCCGCCATCGGAGCGTGTGCTGCGACCGTTTGAGCGCCCGCTGCCGCCGTCCGAGCGCGCGCTCCGGTCATCGCAACGGCCGCTGCGACCGACGAAGCGCGTGCTCCAGCCATTCCAACCGCCGCTTGAGCCGCCGCAGCGCACGCTGCGACCGTTCCAACCGACGCTGCGACCGTTCCAGCGCGCGGTGCAATCGTCCAAACGCATGTTTTGACCGTCCAAACACGCGTTTGGACGGCCAAAACACGCCAAAATCCTCGAAAACCCGTGTTTTTGCCCCCAAACACCGGTTTTGGGGATTTTCGGTTTTGATTTTCGCGTGGTTCGGGTGGTTCGCAGTTCAAAAGCGGTGGAGGGCCACCGTCCCGTCGCGCCGGAGTCTGATGAAGGCGGGAGCGGGAGCGGCGACGGCGCTTTCGGGCGGGCGATGTTGATTGGGGAATCAACCCGCCTCGTGCGTGCGAAAGCGGTGTCGCGCTGCGCTTGCCACCGCAGTCCAAGACGCGCCAGCCCCCAGCGGGGCGACATCTTTGTAGAATCGGCGAGGGAAATGAATTCAAGCTCCGTCCCGCCTTCACCATGTTTCGGCGTGGTCGCGCCGTAGCCGGAGGCGAAGGCGGACAGGAGCGGAATAGGCCGCCCCGCCTGCCCGCCGAAATCGGATGAAGGCGGAAGTCGGACGAAGGCGGGGGGAATTGGGTGGCGTGGGTGGCTACAAAGATTTCGTTCCTGAAGGAGTTTTCGGACGGAGCGCGGGTCTGCGACCCGCAGCGGCTTCTACGGTTCGGAGGCGTTTGGATTATCCGACGACGTGAATAGTGGCGGCGTTGCTGCGGCTCACAGAGCCGCGCTCCAACCGCAACGCGGTTGCAGCATTCAGCCCAGCGTTGGAGCGAAGCGACTACGCTGGGTGAACGGGTAAAATGAAAACAACTCTGAAGGAGTTGCATCGGTGCGGCGGTGGATTTGATTCAACTCCTTCAGAGTTGATGAATTTGGGGAACGGTTTCCCAGGGTAGGCGCTCCTCGCCTGTCCGGCGCGGACCGCCAACCCTGGGCTGATGGATTTGAATCCCGTTGGGATTCGCGGCGCAAAGATTTCAACGACCTTCGAGTTCGCGCATTGTGCGCGGCTGCTTCCGTTTTCCATCGGCTATTTCTTGAATGACGGAACGAAGTGCGAGTGAAATTTTATCGTTAGGATCAAGTTGAAGCGACTTGCCAATCGTAGATTGTGCGTCAGCGATGCGGCCAGAAATGGTGTATGCAAGAGCCAAGTTTGCATAAAGCCCGGCATTATTAGGTGAAAGATTGACCGCATGTTCCGCTATGCTGACTGCTTCTGTCGCGCGTCCGAGGTTCAAACACTCAGCCGCATACTCTCTGGCAACATCGGCATTTTCGCGTTGAAGAAAGTAAGCCTTTCCAAACGCATCGCATGATTTTTCGGCCTCACCCAAAGCTTGGTAGCCTTTTCCAATCGTCCACCACGCCGCCCAATTGTTTGTGTTGTATGCAATCACTGCATCCAAAAGCGCAATGCCGCGAGCGATCTCTGCCTTCGCTTTACTTGAGCTCGTTGATTTTTCTGGGACGCCATACAATCGCATATATGGCTTAATCAAACCGCTACCTTCTTTGAAATAGCGGTTGTGGTCTGCGTCATTCGCGACTGGCTCTACCTTTGCCGCGACTGGCTGCGATGGAGAACATCCAACGAGCGATGCAATTGTTGAAAGAATGCTCATTAGAATGATTGCCGCTTGCATTGATGAGGAGCGGCGACTTTGTTCATGCTGATTTCGTCTCAATTCTTTGCCCCCGCCAACTCTTCCTCGAAATCCACAATCTCTTTGATCTGCGCCAAGAACCAGCGGTCAATCTTCGTGAGGTTGAAAATCTCCTCGATGGTGAAGCCGGCGCGCAGGGCGTGGCGGATGAAGAAGATGCGTTCGGCGTTGGGCACACTCAGCTTGCGGCTGATGACGTCGCGCGGGAGGATGTCGCGGTCGCCATAGACTTCCGTGCCGATGCGCCAGG
>JAPLTZ010000108.1 GCA_026397895.1 Verrucomicrobiota bacterium
GCGAAGACCCTCATCCGGCCTTCGGCCACCTTCTCCCATCTGATGGGAGAAGGATATATTTTATTGGACGTTTTCCCAGGGTAGTCGCGTTGCTCCAACCCTGGGCTAATATCTTTCGCCCCTACAGGGCTGCGGTTTGGCTTCGCTTCAGACAATCCGTGTGCATCCGTGTCCATCCGTGGTTGACCTGCGTTTTTAGAATCATTCGCCAAGCGCGGCGCGCATGGCGGCGAACCTGTCTTTGCCGGAGGCGACGGCGACGGGTTGTGTAATGCCGGACTTGTCGAAACCGGATCGGGAGACTAGATTGCCGCCATGAATGTGAGTGCAATTGTCGGCGGCAAGCTGGTCAGGCTGAAGCTTTCGGCCGGACTGGCGGAGGCTTGGCGGCAGAACAAAGGCCGGCGGATGAGCGCGGTGGAGGCCATCCGGTTCGTGGAAACCAAGCGCCGCGAACACGCGTTGCGCGCAGCCGGACCTTACCTTGCGTCTCGTTCTTGACACCTGCGTGCTGAAGCTCGCCACGCTGCCGAATCCCCACAACCCGGCGGCATTCATCTGGGAACTGGGGCGCGGTGGACTGTTTTCCACCCACGGCAGCCCGGAAACTCTGGCGGAATATCACCGGGTGCTGGCGTCGCATCCGCGTTTCCTGGATGAAGTGCAGGAGTCGCTGGAACTTTGTTACCCGCTGTTCACCGCCACCGCCATCGCCCACGAGCCGGACAACCGTTTTCTTGAAGTCGCGCTGGCGGTGCAGGCGGATTATCTGATCACGGTCAACACGGCGCGCGGACATTTCGACCGGAAGAGTTACGAGGCGGTGCGCGTGGTCACTCCGGGGGAGTTTCTCAACCAGCCACGCGGGCAGGCTTACTTGCGGAAACTGGCAGAATAAAAGTTGGTGGGGCGGGATTGCGGGCGAGCCGAAGAATCATTCACCAATCGCGGCGCGCATGGCGGCGAACATATCCTTGCCGGAGGCGACGGCGACGGGTTGCTTGGATTTCTCGTCCGCGTCTTCGACGAGGTCGGGCGGGAGTTCCTTCAGGAAGGGCGAGGGATGGCAGGGCATGGCCTGGCCGTATTTCTTCCGCGTGGCGCAATGGCTGATGGTCAGCGTCAGCATCGCGCGCGTGACGGCCACGTAGAACAGGCGGCGCTCCTCGTCCATCGTGCCCTCCACCTTCGAGCGCGTGTGCGGCAGCAATCCGTCTTCCAGTCCGACGACGTAGACGTGGGGAAACTCCAGCCCCTTGCAACTGTGCATGGTGATGAGCGTGACGGCGTCGCCGGCGTTTTCCTTTTCCTCCTCGCGGTCGCTGTCGAGGGTCATGTCTTCGAGGAATTTTTCCAGCCGCTCGGCGAGGGTGGGGTTGGCGGTGGCGTAATTGTCCAGCGTGGCGACGAGGTCTATGAGGTTGCGGACGCGGCTTTCGCCGGCTTCCTTGTCCTTCTCGGAGCGGCGCAGTTCGTTCAGGTAACCGGTTTCGTCGAGGAAATGTTTGGCCCAGATGTGCGCGGGGTTCGTGCCGGCCAGTTCCGCGCGCGTGCGCTCGATGAAGGCGACGAAGGCCTCCACACATTCCCGCGTGCGCGTCTGGAGCGTCGTGGTCACGAGCGGGTTTTTCATTGCGGAATAGACGGAGCATTTGCGGTCGTGGCTCGCGCCGAGAAGGCGTTCCATGGTGACGTCGCTCAAGCCGCGCGCGGGGGTGTTGGCGATGCGCAGGAGGCTGATGTCGTCGTGCGGGTTGATGAAGGTCTTGAGGTAGGCGAGGAAATCCTTGATCTCGCGCCGGTCGAAAAAGCTCTGCCCGCCGATGAGATGATAACGGACGCCGGCGCTGCGCAGGGCGGTTTCGATGGGGCGCGACTGGATGTTCGTGCGGAAGAGAATCGCCTGCGTGCCCCACGGCGCGCGTTGCGTCATGCGGGCGTATTCGATCAATTCGACGACGGTGCGGGCCTCCTCCTCGTCGCTCTCGAAGGCGTGGAGGGCGATTTTCGTGCCGCTGCCTTTCGATGACCAGAGGGATTTGGCGCGGCGGTGTGCGTTGTTCTTGATGACGGCGTTGGCGGCGTTGAGGATGGTGGTCGTGGAGCGGTAGTTTTGCTCCAGCTTGACGATCTTCACCTCGGGATAATGTTTTTCCAGGTCGAGCAGGTTGGCGATTTCCGCGCCGCGCCAGCCGTAGATGCTTTGGTCGTCATCGCCGACGACGCAGAGGTTGCGATGCTCCTTGGTGAGCAGGTGGACAAGCTCGAACTGCGCGGCGTTGGTGTCCTGATATTCGTCCACCATGACGTAACGATACTTCGCGCGGCAGGCTTCGAGGGCGTCGGGATGTTCCTTGAAGATGCGGAGCGTGAGGAGAATCAAATCGTCGAAGTCCACGGCGTTGCAGGCGTGGAGGGCGGATTCGTAGCGTTTGCGGACGTGCTCGGCGAGGGCGTGGACGCTGGGGTCGCCGAAAATTTTCGCGCGCTCACCGCCGTTCTTGAACTTGCTCAACATCGCGAGCACTGCGCCGGGGTCGGTCTTCTCGCCCTTGGCGGAGATGCTGGAGAGGATTTTCTTGATCGCGCCGAGCTGCTCGGATTCGTCGTAGATGACAAAGTTGCGCTTGTAGCCGAGCTTCTCGATGTGATGGCGAAGGATTTTGACGCAGAGCGAGTGGAAGGTGCAGATGGTCGGGCGGTCGTCGTGGTTTCGGGTTTCGGGTGTCGAGTTTCGGGTTTTGGGCAACAGCTTGTTCACGCGCTCCTTCATTTCGCGGGCGGCCTTGTTGGTGAAGGTGACACCGAGGATGTTGCCGGGCGCGATGCCGCGTTCGACCATGTGCGCGATGCGGAACGTGATGACGCGGGTCTTGCCCGTGCCCGCGCCGGCGAGGATGAGAACCGGGCCGCGGAGAGTCTCGGCGGCGAGGCGCTGCTGCGGGTTGAGGGTGGCCAGATTCAACATCGGGGGCGGAGTCTAGGGCGTCGGGATTTGAAGGCAAGCGGAATGGAATTTTCCGGCGAGAAATTTTGTTTGCGCGCGCCGCAGGTCAAGATTTGGAGACGTCGCGTTACAAAACCGGCGGCTTCGCCCACTCGGAAAGCGGCGAGAGGATGCCGCACTCCATGCAGGCGGTGTTGGCGAATTGTGCGCCGCATTGCGGGCAGGTAGCGCCGGTGCTGAAGGTGTCGAACGCCGTGCGGCATTGGCCGCAGACCCAGAAGTTGCCGGCGACCGGCGCGGCGTGGCAGTTCGGGCAGGCGAAGTCGTCGTGGCGCGGCGCTTTGGCGAGACGCAGCAAAGCTTGTGCTTCTTGAAAACCGCGCCAGCAGTTCGGCAGAACGATGACGAGCACGAGAATAACGAGCCATATGGCTTCCTGTGAAATGGCGTTGGTTCGCAGTATGTGAAATCCAATAAAAACCAATGCGAGTATCAAGCCGCAAAACCCGACTATTGATGCAACCATCAAGCTGCGTCCTCGGCCCAAAGGATACCACAATATTGAACGTAAGATTTGGCCGCCGTCGAGCGGGTAGACTGGCAGCATATTGAACAGCAACAAGACAAGGTTGATTTGCCAGATCGTGAAAACAAAGCGGTAGTTATCGGTAATTGGTATCCGTTGCAGTTCCGATGGCGGACCCAACCAGAATACGAGTCCGGTTAACACGGGAAACAGCGCCACGTTCACGAGCGGCCCGGCGGCGATGCTCCAGAGCGTCGCGCCCGGACGTTGCGGCGGGGAGACGTAGGCGACGCCGCCGAATGGCCACAGCAGAATCAGATTCGCCTGGCCGCCGACCTGCCGGCAGGCGAGCGCGTGGCCGAATTCATGGGTCAACACGATGGCGAAGAGGGCCAGATATTCCAGCACGGCCCAGACCGGGGTGGAATAGCCTTTCGTGCGGCTAATCTGATACACCGCGACCAGTAGCCAGGACCAATGCAGAAAGACATCAATCCCGAACAGTCGGAACAAGTGAAACGAGCCTTGGCGGGTTGGCATAGCGAACTGATGTTAGTCGGAAATCATTTTCCGCACAGTCAAATTCTCCGTTTGTCTCTTGAACTTTCGCGCTCAAACCGTAGCTTTCCGCCGTGAGCAGCCAGCCATTCATCACCGTCATCATTCCGACCAAGCCCGACTTGGCAGAAATTCTGGCGCTGGCTGCCGCCCGCCGGCTCGATTATCCCCGCGAACAGCTCGAAATCATTATCGCGCGCGGCAACCAACCTTCCGTCCAGCACCACACCGCCCTCCGGCAGGCGCGCGGCGAAATCATCTACTTCCTCGACGACGATTCCTGCCCGCTGCTGGAAAACCTCCAGCGCGCCGTCGCGCATTTCGCTGACCCGACCGTGAAAATGGTCGGCGGCCCGAATCTTTGCCCGCCGGACGCGCCGCCGCTGGAGCAGGTCTTTGCGCTGGTGCTGGCGAGTTGGCTGGCGTTTGGCCCGAGCCGGGCGCGCTACTGGCCGGTGGGCGAAGTCCGGGCGACCGGTGAAAAGGAACTCATCCTCTGCAACCTCCTCGCCCGCCGCGCCGACCTGCTGGAACTCGGCGGCTTCAACGAAGCGCTCTACCCGAACGAAGAAAACGCCCTCATGGACGAACTCCAGAAACGCGGCGGCAAATTGATCTACGACCCGCAGCTTATCGCCCACCGCCGCCCGCGCCGGACGTTGAAATCGTTCTGCAAAATGCTGCTGACCTACGGGCGCGGTCGGGCGGAGCAATTCCGCGTCAATCCCACGCCCGGCTCGGCGCTCAACTTCGTCCCGCCGCTGTTTTGCATTTACCTCGTCGCGTTGCCGCTGCTCGCGCTGCTGGGGAAAACCGCCTTCCTGCCGCTCGCGCTCTACGCGTTGGCGGTGGTGGTGCAGACGTTGGCGCTCATCCCGCTGGGCGGCGTCGGCAAGGCGCTTGCCGCGTTGCCGCTGAATGTCCTGACGCATCTGCTCTACGGCTGCGGATTCTGGCGGGGAATGTTCACCAAACTGAAGACCGGCGGGCCGCGCACGGATGTGCCGGTGACGCTGGAAAGGCCGGACTTTTAGACAGGATTAACAGGATTTTCAGGATTCATTTTGGAAATCAAATCCTGTCTCTTCAAGTTTTCGCCCGTTGCCGCTGCGCCTCGTAGAAAAATACCGCCGCCGCCGCGCCGACGTTGAGGGAATCCACGCCGTTCGCCATCGGAATCGCCACCGCCTCGTCGCACGCCGCCAGCACGGCGGGAGAAATCCCGTGACCTTCGCTGCCGAAGATGAGGCAGCAGTCGCCGGCAAGATTCGCCAGCGTCAGCGTCTTGCCGCTCGCATGCGGATGCGCCGCGATGCTCCGCACACCGTGCGCCCGCAAGTCGTGGAGCGTTTGCACCAGCGTCAATCCGGCTTCGTCGCGGCGGCGGGGTTGAGTCGGGTCGGCGAGTTTGCCGCGCTGCTGGGTGACCTCGAAGACCGGCAGTTGGAAAATCGTCC
>JAPLTZ010000337.1 GCA_026397895.1 Verrucomicrobiota bacterium
CGCTGTTATTGACGGAGGCACACATGAAAAACGGGCTGGCGCTGAAGGCCATCGCCGGCCTGCTGGCGGGCAACGTCGCCGCGCGATTCCGGCTGCCGCCGGAGAAGGGGCGCATCGCCGTCGGCTCGGATGCAGATTTCGCGCTGGTGGATTTGCGGCAGACTTTTTCCGTGGGCGTGGAGGAATTGTTTTACCGGCACCGGCAGAGTCCGTATGTCGGGCGCGCGTTGCAGGGCCGGGTGCGGCGGACGATTTTGCGCGGGCAGACGATCTTTCAGGACGGGAAAATGGTCGCCAAGCCGGCGGGCCGTCTGGTAAAACCTCAACTATGAACAACCTGTTTGGATTCACCCGCGACGTGGTCAAGGAGCGTTACGCCCTGCGGACGCCGGAGGGCTTCGTGCCGAGCGTGCTGCCCGGTTGGCGCAACGCCGTGGCCGTCGTGCAGATTTCGCCGGGCATGGGCGCGAACTTTTCGCAGTTGCTCGTCACGCTGGAGAAAGCCGGCGAGGGCTGCGGCAACACCGCCGGCCTGGAGTATTTCGTCTACGTCATGGCTGGCAAATGCCGCGCGAAAATCGCCGGCAAACAGCACGCGCTGACTGCCGGCAGTTACGTTTATCTGCCGACGCGGACGGATTTTCTTTTCGCTGGCGCGGCCAAGGGCACGCAGTTGCTGATTTTTCAAAAGCGGTTTGTGCCGCTCGCGGGCGTGGAAGAGCCGGCGGTCATCGTCGGCCATCAGAAAAACATCCCTGGCCAGCCGTTTCTTGGACACAAGGACGCGCGCTTGCAGGTGTTGCTGCCGGAACGGCCGGAGTTCGACCTGGCGGTGAACATTTTCACCTATCAATCCGGCGCGACGCTGCCGTTCGTCGAGACGCATATCATGGAGCACGGCCTCGCGATGCTGCAAGGGCAGGGGGTCTACCGGCTGGACGCGGACTGGTATCCCGTGCGCGCCGGCGACGTGATCTGGATGGCGCCGTATTGCCCGCAATGGTTCGTGGCGATGGGCGGCACGCCCGCGGGCTACATCTACTACAAGGATGTGAATCGCCCGCCGCTCGCATGAGCGACTCCATTTTTCAGGCGCTGGCCGACGCTGCGCGGCACGGCGAGCGGGTCGCGCTGGGCATCATCACCGGCGTCAAGGGGTCCAGCCCGCAGAAAGTCGGCGCCAAGGCGCTGTTCCATCCCGACCGGCGCATTGCCGGCACGCCGCTGGCATCCGGCAAGCCCACCACGTTCGACATGGTGCTCGACCACGACTTCGGCTGGGACGACAGCCTCATCTGCGGCGGCCGGGTTCAGGGAGTGGTGCTGCCGGATGCGCAAAATGCCGGGGAGAAATTCTGGGCGGAATTGGCGGCGCGGGCCACGGCGACAACCTGGGGAGTGAATGAAAATTTCTCCATCCTGCCCGTCGCTGACGATTCCGCCGGCTGGATTTACCGGGAAACGGTGACGCCGCCCGGCGCGCTCTGGATCGCCGGTTCGGGGCACATCGCCCAAGCGGTTGCGCCGCTCGCCCTGCAACTTGATTTTGCCGTCACCATTTTCGACGACCGGCCCGAACTGGCGAACCAC
>JAPLTZ010000458.1 GCA_026397895.1 Verrucomicrobiota bacterium
GCAGCTTGTTGACGCCGGCCTCCGCGCGCTGAAGCTCGCCCTGGCAGTCCGGATCATCAACCAACTGCGACATGTATTCGATCGACGCCAGGATCTCGATCAGCCTGGCGTAGTGGTACATGAAGGAGGCGTTCACGGCGCCGTGGCCCAGCGCCTTGAACTGCTTAAGTTCCTCCTCAGCCATCGGGACGCCCATGTGCTCCGCGCAGTTCAGGCGGGCTAGCGGCCCCACGCGGTACATGCCGTCCGGATAGCCAAGCGGGAGGTAGTAGGGCAGCTTCATGTAGGTCCAGGGCTCAACGGCTTCGCCGATGTACGACTTGTAGTCGGCGGCGTTGAGGTCATCCGCGATGATGTTGCCGGCGCCATCGACAAAGCGGATCTTGCCATCGTGGTGCTCCCACACGCCGCCCTCGCCGACCAGTGACATGTAGAGGCTCTGGAAGTTGCCGAAGACGGCAGCTTCTCCGCTGAGGGTGTCAAGCATCCCCTTGAACAGGTCGAGGGCCAACTTGGAGGTCTCTAGCGCCTCGGGAAGGCGGGACTTAATGTACTCCTTGCCCTCATCACTCAGCGACCATCTGACCCCGCCGGGAACGGCCCAGGAGGGGTGGATCTTGCTGCCGCCCAGGATCGCGATAATCTCCTGACCGAACTGGCGAAGGCGAATACCCTTGCGCGCCAGTTCCGGGTCCGCCTTGATGAGACCGAAGACATTCCGGGTTGCCGGATCGGAGTCCCAGCCGAGGAGCATATCCGGGGCCGAGAGGTGGAAGAAGCTGAGGGCGTGGGACTGGATCATCTGTCCCAGGTTCATCATCCGGCGCAGCTTGTTGGCGGTCGGCGAGATCTCCACGGCCAGCAGGGCATCGCCTGCCTTGGATGAGGCCAGGATGTGGCTGATCGGACAGATGCCGCAGATGCGCGCGGTGATGGCGGGCATCTCATAGAACGGCCGGCCCTCGCAGAACTTCTCGAAGCCGCGGAACTCGACCACGTGGAAGCGCGCCGACTCGACCTCGCCCTGCCCATCCAGCTGGATGGAGATCTTGGCGTGGCCTTCAATCCGGGTGACCGGATCAATCACGATATTCCTAGACATAAGCGCATGTCTCCGTTTCTTAGCAGTGACCCTGGGGGCTAGCCAGGCTTAAGGCTCTTGCCGGAAAGGTGGATTCCACCATCCTGAAGCAACTGAACAAGCGCCTCTTTGATCCGGTCCGCGGGCGGAGGACAGCCCGGGATGAACCCATCTACCTTGATCACCTCATGGAGCGGGGCGACCTGCGGCAGGAGCGATGGCATGATTCCTGGCTCACCGGGCATCTGCGGCTGGGCGTCAGGCCGTGTGACATAGACGTCAGTCAGGATCGGTATAGGGCTGCCGAGAGGGTTGCGCATGGCTGGCACGTTGCCGGTTACGGCACAGTCGCCGAACGACACCACGAACTTGCTCCGCTCCCTCGCGATGCGCGCGATGTGGGCGTTCTCATCGTTGCAGACGGCGCCTTCGATCAGCACAACGTCCACATCCTGGGGGAACTCCTTGACATCCACCACCGGGCTGTAGACGATGTCTACAAGCTCAGCCAGGTCGATCAGGAACTCATCCATGTCCAAGAAGGACATGTGGCAGCCGGCGCAGCCGCCAAGCCAAACCGTCGCGACCTTTACCCGATCCATTGCTTCTTCTCCC
>JAPLTZ010000403.1 GCA_026397895.1 Verrucomicrobiota bacterium
CCTGATTGCTGCTGTCCGACCCGGCGTAAAAAATCGCCGACTGGTTGGTCGTCGCATACGACGGCTGCACCAGGTTGGTGATGTTGCGCGGCTGTTCCAGCGCGCCGACGGAAATGACATTCTTGGCCGTGGCGGGCGCGAGCACGGAATCGGGCGTCCCGCCGGTGCCGTCGTCGTCGCCGCCGCCGTTGTTGCCGGCGGCAAAAACGAACAGCGCGGGCTGGGAGCCGGTTTCTCCCGGCAAAGCGTCGCGCACGGCGGCGTCGTAGCTCGCCGCCGTCAGATTGTAGCCGCCGCCCTGATTCCAACTGTTGTTCGAGATGAACACGTTGGAGCGCACGCCGGTCTCCTGCAGATACGCATCGGAACTGGCCGCGCGCATCGCGAGGATGTTCGCCGCCGGCGCCTTGCCCCGGAAATCCGCGCCGGCCACCGAGCCGCTGGCGTTCGTTCCCGGCGGGCCGTTCGCGCCGCTGCTGGCGATGATGCCCGCCACGTGCGTGCCGTGGCCGAGCGTGTCCAGACCGCTGGCGGCGGCATCGAGAAACACCCGGCCGGCGAGGTCGGGATGCGTCGCGTCCACGCCGAAGTCATTGACGCCGACCCACACGTTCTGTCCGGTGAGATTGAGATAATTGGAGGCCGTGGTCAGCGTGTTCGTGGCCACGCCCATCCGCACGCGGCTCAAATCGTTCGCCGCCATCCGGGGCTGGAACAATTCCGCTTCATGCACGCCGCGCAGCCGCGCGATTGCGGCCACGGCCTTGCCGGAAGTTTTCACGGCCAGCACCGGCCCGAACGGCGAGCGGTCTTCGCCGACGACTTTCGCGCCCAATTTTGTCAGCTCGGCCACGGTGGCCTCGCGCTGGCCGGGAAAGAGCAGCAGGTTCAGCGGACGGTTTTCCGGCAACGGCTTGTCTTCCATCACCAGCTTGAGCAGGTCGGCCTTGAGTTTGAACTGCGGTTCGTAGGGATAAACGGCCTGGATTTTTTCGCCGACCAACTGCCGCAAGTCGCCGGCGGCGGTGACGAGATACGCGTTGTTCGGGATGTAGGAAACAATCGTCGCGCCGGCGGCAGCGAGCTGCGCGCGGAACGCGGCGTCCACCGGCCCGCGTGCCTGCACGATGTAACTGCCGGGATCGGCGGCGGCGCGCAGTTCGGCGGGAATGTTCAGCGGCACGCCGGACGCGGTGTCAATCAGGGCGTTTTCGAGCAACAACGCGGTTTCGCTCCGCGCAAGCTGGCCGAGCGGCTTGGCGGTGTTGGTCACGCGATAGCGAAAGCGTTCCGCGCGCGCGACCGCCACGGCGTTTGACCGCGCTTCCAACGCTTCTGGGGTCAGCAGACTGAAGATGGGCGAACGCGCCGCCGGCGACGAGACTGTTGTCGTCGCCGCCGCAGCGGTGGTTTTCGGCGCGCGCGCGGCAACCGGAACGACCGGCGACGTCGCCGGTTTACGGGTGAGCAGCCACCCGCCGCCGCCCGCGAGGAGCAGCAGCAACGACAGCCAAATGATTCGGCGAACGCGCATATTGATTTGTCAGTTTATCACACCGCCACCGGCAAAACGAGGCCGGAGGACTTTGTTTTCATCAAATCAGTCCGGCGGTAGGTTGTTGTAGCTCTCGATGACGACCCGCGGCCGATACGGCGTGGCCTCGTTCACGCCGACGCCCTCGACCCGCACCACGGCGCGGACGGCGCTCTCCCCGGTGATCTGGTAATTGGTGCAAAGTCCGGGAATCCCGCCCGACACAATTGAACGGTCCGCCGGCTTGAGCGACTGGCCGTAGGCATAGATGACAAAGCGCGGCTGGTCGCCCAGGCGCAACAGCGACATGATCTGCTGCGGCACGCGCTCGTAGGCGGCGTCGCTGATGCCTCTCATTTGATTGGTGAGACTCAAGTGCAGGAACGGCGAGTTCGTGGACAGTTCCGGCACGGACAAGATATCGCCCAGATGTTTGAAGCTGCCGTTGTTGTAGTTGGTGCTGGCGCGCGTGTAGTTGATGCCGTCCACGATGCGCTGCATGGCGGAATTGGTTCCGCCCGTCACTCCCGCCGGCTCAATGGGGAACGCGGCGTAGGACGGGAAAAATCCCGGATACAGGCCGGGCACGTCCGCATCGGCCAAGTTGTTGCTCAAGGTGAGGACGCCGCCCAACACCGCCGACCACGCCGCGAGGCCGGTCTGGTGGATGGGCAACTGGCCGCGCGTGGCGTTGGCATTCGGCGCGGTGGTGAACAGGTCGAACAGGTGCCAGTCTTTCTGCGGCTGCGTGAGGATGGCGTCGTTTTTATCCGCATTGCCCGTCCACTTTATCCAGGTGTTTATGTCCACCGTGGCGGATTTCATATAGACCGTCTGCCACGGCGTGCCGCGATGCACCCGCCCCAGCCAGCCGATGTTGGGCAGCTTGTTCGTCGGAAAATCCCAGTTGTCGGACCAAGCGGCCAGCGGGTCTTTCAGTTCCAAGTGATAATCCGTGAAATACGGGGGAGGAGTATCCGTGCCTTTTTTATACGGATTACCGCCCCAAGGCCGGTAATGCGGTTTGACCGTGCCGATTGAACGGATGGGAGATTCACCCACTTCGTCCACTTGCAGCGTCTTTGCCGTGCCCAACAAATCAGTAAGGTCTTGCGCCATGTAATGCACCAACGGGTCATTCACCTGCCATGAGACGTATTGGTAAATTGTGCGATATGGACTAAACGGCGCCCGCATGGACAGATTTGTTGACCCACCATTTTTATCCATGAACTTGGCAAAATTGGTTATTGCAAGGTTCATATCATTTCCGGCAATCGCATTTTCCAAGTAATTGTTCCAAGTTGTTTGATTTTTAGGTGTGATTTTAATGCTCCCATCACTGACGCCAATCTGATTCAGAATCCCGTAGGTCGGAGTGTATGTGTAAGCCGAAGTAGCCGGTTTGTTGGTGCACCATTGCCCGCCGGGACCGCTATCATTGCCCGATGTGGAGCAGTCCGCTGCTTTCTGCGCCAATTCTTGCATGACGTTGATGGTTGGAGCGTCGCTGTTCAGGTTCACATAATCCAGAATCCGCGAGCTGGCCGTGTCCACCATGATGAAACGCAACCGGGTATTCACGTTCAGCCACCAATGCGGCGCTTCCAGCCCCTGCTGATTGAAATTCGTGATGACCGGGAGTGTGAAATAGCCCAGTGACGACGCAGGCGCAGCGCTTTGCCAAGAGCAGTTTGTGGGCGACCAGAAAAAATTGGTAAGCGGCACACGGAATGATCGCTTGGGCAATTCGGGATCGAAACCTTTCCAAGTATTCGCGGAGTAAGGGACGGACATCCCAAGAGAAATCCGGTTGGACGCCTGCACGCTGCCGACGAAGCTGGCGGGAATGATACCATTCTCGTTGGTCAGCACAAACGTAGTATCCACCGCGCCGATGATCTGGATGTCGCGTGGA
>JAPLTZ010000182.1:0-1157 GCA_026397895.1 Verrucomicrobiota bacterium
AAAACCTTTTTCGTCCTCTGTGTGCGTGGCAATCCCGCCTACGGCAAAAACGATTTCCGCGACAACGGCAACGGGACGGTCAGCGACCGCGCCACCGGCTTGATGTGGGCGAAAGCGGACAGCGGCACAGGCATGAACTGGCAGGCGGCGTTCGCGTGGGTGCAGCGGAAAAACGCCGAAAAATTTCTCGGCCACGATGACTGGCGGCTGCCGAACGTGAAGGAATTGCAGAGCATCCTGGATTACTCGCGCTCGCCGGACACGACAAAGTCGGCGGCGATCGACCCCGTGTTCGCGAGCACCGCGATTGTCAACGAGGCGCGGCAGCAGGACTGGCCGTATTACTGGACGGGCACGACGCACGTGGGGCTGCGCGGCGGCAGCGAAGGCGCGTATGTGGCGTTCGGGCGCGGGGCGGGCTGGATGTCGCCGCCTGGCATGAACGGCGGCGAGGCGCACTTCATGGACGTCCACGGCGCGGGCGCGCAGCGCAGCGATCCAAAATTCGGCAAAGCCTCGGATTTTCCGCGTGGCCGCGGCCCGCAGGGCGATACCGTGCACATCAACAATTTCGTCCGGCTTGTGCGCGTGGAAAATTGATGCTCAAACATGTAAGCTGAAGACGTGACCCGAAGAATTGATTTATGAAATGGTGTTTCAGCCTCATGGTGATGGCGCTGTTCGCGGCCCAGGCGACCGGCGCGACCACGCTCGCGCTCACGCGCACCAACGCCGGAGTCGCCTTGCGCTGGCAAGGGCCGGGCGTGTTGCAGGCGGTTGCGGATCTCGGTGCGGGCTGGGCTGAAATGCCCCAAGCCGTGGCCGCGCTCACGGTGGCGGCGACGAACAGCATGAAATTTTTTCGCCTGCGCGGGCCGACCTTCACCGTGGCGGACACGGGGCAGACGAACTGCTACGGAAATTCCAACGTGATCGCCGCGCCGCTTTCCAGCCAGCCATTCTACGGACAGGACGCGCAGTTCACGAACTCGTCCCCGGCCTACACGAACAACGGCGATGGCACGATCACCGACCTGAACACGGGCCTGATGTGGGTTCAGGCGCGCGGCACGAAGCTGACCTGGGACGCCGCCGTCGCCGGCGCGGTCACCAACCGCATCGGCGGTTACGCGGACTGGCGCATGCCGAGCATCAAG